>JANWYM010000455.1 GCA_025055355.1 Abditibacteriales bacterium | reverse complement strand
CGTCTCAGCCACCGCGACGGCGCGCGGCGAGGGCTGCCGCGTGCCGACGATGGCTACCGCGCGCTCATCCTCAGGCAGCAACCTCCCCCGCACGAACAGCAGCGGCGGCGCGTCCGGCACACGGCGCAAGTTGACGGGATAGTCCTCATCGTCCCACGTGAGCACGCTCAGCCCCTCGTCCGCCATCGCGGCGAGTTCCTCTTCGAGAGCGACCAGCGAGACCGCTCGCAGACGTGCCACGACATCCGCTGTGAAGCGCGGCACGCGCAGAAGGTCCTCATCAGGCGCGTCGAAAATTGCCTCCACGCTACCGAAGCGTTCTATCAACCGTCGCACCGTCACACTGCCCACATTCGGGAGGGTGCTGAGGGCTAACCAGTGCGCTTTGCTCATGTATCTCACCAGAACATCGTCCTCATCTTCGGCTGTTTGTGGGGTTCGAGAACGAGGATGACGACCAGGACGAGGACGATCTGCCGCTGAAAACGACCAACCTCACAGGAGAACCCTCCCGGGAAGGCGAGACTCCCGCCGAGCCTTATTTGGTTCGGCAGGGGCACTCGGCTCGGCAGGAGCCTCGCCCTTCCGGTCGGTGGTCCTCGGATGATTCCTATGAATCCGTATGAATCGTCCGTGTCAGTGTCAGGACGCACACCTGCGCCGCGCCCGCTTGCCGTAGGACGCGGGTGACTTCCTCCAACGTGGCGCCAGAGTCGAACAGGTCGTCCACCACCAGCAGCCGCTTGCCGCGCACGTCGCCTTGCACGGCGAAGGCGCCGGCGACGTTCGCCTTTTTCTGCGCCAGCGTGCGCAGATCCTTTTGCGGCTGCGTGGAACGCGTTTTGGTGACTGCCAGCCGAACGGGTTTATTCAGCCGCCCGCTCAACGCCGCCGCAAACGTGCGCACTGGGTCGTTCGGACGCGGCTGCGAAGGCGGCACCGGCACGATCGCATCCACATCCATCAGTTCCGGGTGTTCAGCGCACAGCGACATCGTTTGTTCGACCAGCGGCATCAGGGCGGTGCGGTCGTTCTGGTATTTCAGGCGATGCACCAACTCCCCGACCCCGCTGCGCTGCCACGTGCTCCCTGAGAAGCGGCTATGAAAGTCCAGCGCCCACCCCGCGTGCCATGAACCTAACAGCGGACGCGGATGCGGGCGGGACAAAAAAGCGGTCACATCGTCCCCCGATGGCGCCGGTTCTGCCAGACGGTTGGATGCCTCAAGGTGTTGAGGGCTGCCCGGATGGAGCTTGGTCGCCTCACCTGGCGTCGTTGGCTGACTGATGGTCGCAATATCAGAAGACTGCCGCTGATCTTGCTCGCGCTTCCACGCCTCGACTACGCAGTTGATTTCACCGTAGGAGACGGTCTCTGGCAGAAGGGCTTTGATGAGCGCAAGCCGCGAGACGTCGCCGACCTGCTCAATCGCGGCGCGGATTGGCGCAGCGACCTCATCAGGCACGACCGCCGACAGCGACAACTCGCCCGCGCCGATGTGTCGGGACAGGTGGGTGTAGATGGTGCTGACGCTTAAGCCGCGCCGCTCGGCAATCTGCGCGGGCGTTAAGCCGTCCGCAAACATTTGCATCGTGAGCGCAACCGTGTCCACGGGAGGCTGCCCGTCGCGTTGTTCCTGCTTCACCGTCGTCGGGGCGCGGAGCGGAATCGCCGCCTGCGCGTTCAACGCCGCCTCGCCCTCCGCCGTCAAGCGCAACACCGGGCGCAACTCCTCGGTCACCCGGAGATATCCTTGCTCAATCAACTGCTCAATCAGGTCACGGATCTCTTTCTGGGTGAACGCGGACAGTTTGCCATAATGCGGATTTTTGTCGTAGTCCCACTGCTGTATCTCCTTCGCTTGCGAGCCTTTGAGGATGTCGGCTAACTTCTCGCGTCCAACGCCCCAGCGCAGTTGGCGCAGCGCGTCGAGGATGATGAGCGCGGTATGTTCGTCTGGCTGAGGTGGCGCGGGTTGACCCGTTTCGCGTTCAGCGCGTCTGCGGGCGGCTTCCTCTTTCTTGACCTCGCGCGGGAGTTGCAGCGGGATGGGGGCGTAGGTTTGGAGGGCGGCTTCGGCGCGCGGCGTGAGGCGCAGCACGGGGCGGTCGCCGCCGGTCAGTTTGAAATAGCCCAAGGCGATGAGTTGGTCAATCAGCCCCTCGATCTCCGCCAACGAGAACACCGACAGTTTGCCGTAGTGCGGGTTCTTATCGTAGCCGAACTGCTGCACCTCCTTCGACTTCGAGCCTCTAAGGATCTGGGCTAACTTGCCGCGTCCGACCTCCCACTTCAGTTTGCGCACGGTGTCCAGCACGATGAGCGCGGTTTTCTCGGCGGGCGACAGACTGGTGATGTCGCGGGGGGCAGGGGCGAGCGGCGCGGCGGCAGCCAGGCAGTTGTCGCAGCAGCGGGGGGCGTCAGCGGGGCTGGGGTCGCCGAAATGGTTCAGCAGGATACGCCGACGACAGGCGTTCGACTCCGCGTAGGCAACCATGCGCCGCAGTTGCGCCCGTCGTTGGCGGCGGCGGTCCGCCACGCTCGTCGCCGTTGTCCTCATGGCGGCTTCGTTCCACTCACCCAGCCGCAGCCCCATGCGTGTCCCTTCATCCCCCAACCGCTCGATGCATCCCGCCGCCTCCAACTGCGCCAGCCCCACCCGCACCTTGACCTCGTGCAGCCCCGTGTGCAGTGAAAGGTCATCGGTGGTTGTCCAGACCTCTGGTCTGCCTGAGGACCGCAGCGCGTCATACAGCGCTTGCACTTCCTCGGGCGTGGGCGCATCGTTCTCGATGAACCACTCTTGCAGGGCGCGATCCGGCGGCGAATACAGCAGCACCGCGCGAGCGGGTGCGCCATCGCGCCCAGCGCGTCCTGCCTCCTGATAGTAGGCTTCAAGCGTGCCGGGCAGGTTGAAGTGCACCACCAGTCGCACATCGGGGCGGTCAACCCCCATGCCGAAGGCGTTGGTAGCAACCACCACCGACAGGGCGCCCGCCATGAACTCATCCTGCACGCGCGCCCGCATGTCTGCATCCAGCCCAGCGTGGTAGTGCTGAGCGGGCAACGCCACCACCTCGCGGACGAATTCAGCGACCTCCTCGGCGTCGCGCCGCGTGCCGACGTAAACAATGACCGCGCCGTCTCTCGCATCGCGCAGAAGATGCTGCAACGCCTGCAACTTCGCCGGCACATCCACTGCCGAATGAACTTCAAAGGTCAGGTTGGGGCGATTGAACCCCGTGATGATGCGTTGCGCCGCAGGTAAGCCCAGCAGCCGCACGATGTCGTCCTGCACCTGCGGCGTGGCAGTGGCGGTTAGGGCGACGGTGACAGGGTTGCCGATTTGCTCCCGCATCGCAGCAAGGCGCAAGTAATCGGGGCGGAAATCGTATCCCCACTGCGAGATGCAATGGGCTTCATCCACCGCCAGCAAGCCCACAGGGACGCGGCGGAGCGTCGCCTGAAACGGCGCGCTGCGGAGGCGTTCAGGCGCGATGTAAACAATCTGAAATTTGCCCGCCACGAGCGCGTGCAGCCGCCGCGATTGCTCATCAGCGGAGAGCGTGCTGTTGATATAAGTCGCGGCGATGTTTCGAGAGGTGAGGCTGTCCACCTGGTCTTTCATCAAAGCGATGAGGGGCGAAATCACCACCGTCACCCCCGGCTGGTGCAGCGCGGCAAACTGGTAAATCAGCGACTTGCCCGCGCCCGTGGGCATGACCACCAGCGTATGCTGACCCGCCAGCACGCTCTCAATCGCTTCGGCTTGCCCCGCACGAAAGGCAGTGAAACCGAAGCGCGCCCGCAGCGTTTCTATCATACCCGAAGACATACGAATAACGTCGGCACGTTGGCACGTTGGCACGTTGGCACGTTGGCATGTTGAAACGTTGACAGGCTGAGCGTTCCAACGTTTAACGTTCAACGCTTAACGCTTCAACGTTCCAACGTGTCAACGTGCCAACGTGCCAACATGCTAACGTGCCAACATGCCAACGTGCTAACGTGCTAACGATTAAACGATACCACC
>JANWYM010000454.1 GCA_025055355.1 Abditibacteriales bacterium | reverse complement strand
AGCCGGAGAAGTTCTGACAGACGATCTTTGCGCCGTTCCAGCGACCGTCGCACCGCCCGCACGCTCGATGCCAATCGCCGCTGAAGGATGAGCAGGGCAAACGCAACGTTGCGTTTCTCGCTGGCAAGCGCCTTGTTGTAAGACTGCTCGACGTATTGGGTGACGGCATTGTAGAGGCGTTTTTCGTCGTCGCTCAGGCGATAGGGGCGGGTGAAGACGTGTCGCGGTGGAAAGAGCGGCTTGCCGTCGAAGTCGCGCAAATCTTCCTTGAGGCGGCGAAGGAAAAGGGGATTATCGCGGGCTTCCACAGACTCCAAGAGAAGTTCTTTACTGGCGAACATCCCCGGCTCCAGGAGGTCGAGAAAGAGACGGAAGTTCTCCGGGTCGCCGCGATGGGGTGTAGCGGTCAAAAGCAGCAAGAATTGGCTGTTACGCGAGAGCAATTCGCCGAAGCGATACCGTTCGGTTTTATCAGTTTTTTCGCCGTAGCGGTAGGCAGCCATTTTGTGGGCTTCGTCCACGATGACCAGATCCCAATGGGTTTCAGCCAGAGCGGTCAGGACGTCGTCCTGCTTGGCAAAATCCATGGAGGTGATCAACTGCGGTTGTTCCTGCCAGATGTTGCGCCCCCAGGTGGCGTTCATCACGGCGCGATCCACGACGGTGAAGGTTTCCGCGAAACGCTCTTTCATTTCGCGCCGCCATTGGTCTTTGAGATGCCCGGGCACGACGATCAGCACCCGTCTGACCAGCCCGCGATACTTGAGTTCTTTGAGCAGCAGCCCAGCCATAATGGTCTTGCCCGCGCCGGGGTCGTCCGCCAGCAGAAAGCGGATGCGTGGACTGCGCAAGAGATAGTGATAGACCGCCTCGATCTGGTGCGGCAGCGGGTCAACCTGCGAGATGTTCACGGCAAACAGCGGGTCAAACTGATAGGCAAAGCGAATCCGATGGGCTTCCGTAGCCAGAAAAAACGCCTCGGCGTTTCCTGAAAATTCCGGCGCAGTGGTAGAGACGATGTGCACTTCATCCAGGTCAGCCTGCGCCAGGAGGCGAGAGTAGAATTGCTGTGTCCTCGTTCCTACGGCTTCAATCCGGGTGTGGTTACCCACCTGTTGGACGGTGAGCACGCGAACCGGCTCCGGCCAGAAGGGGGCTTGCAGAAGATCATCGGGTCGAATGTCGCGCTCAGGCATAGCCGCCCCCTCCGCAGGTTTGTATAGCGTTGCCATTGCGCTCGGTCAGGAGATGGCGGCACAGCAGCAAACGGTCGCGCAGGTAGGCGAGATAGGAGGGGATGCCCAACTTCCAGGTATCGCGGTAGGCTATGATTTGCTCCCGCTCGCGGATGAGGTCTTCGTCCCTCGCCCTCACATCGCGCTGGTTTATGCGGGGCTGGAAGTTCGAGGCATACCTGATGCCGTAGGGTGGGTCCATGTAAATCATCTGCACCGTGCCCGCCATTCCCTCCTTGATGAGCAGCGCGTTCATTACCAACAGTGAGTCGCCCAAAATCAAGCGGTTCATCCAGCCGATTTCATGTTTGTAAAACTCGATTGGCTTGTCGGCAGACCGTGGCGTCTGGCCGAAGAGCGACAGTTGGAGCACCTCGTCAGTGGGCGCGAGACCGACGGGCGGTTTGTTTTTGCGGCGTGACCGGTCGTGGCAGTGGTCGCGGACGTTCTCGGCGTTGTGGGCGCGGCGCTTCCTCATGTTGCGTTCCTCCCCTACGGTTGATGGCGGGGGATAACCTCTTGTAGGTCGGGCTCTTTCTCTATCCTCTCACGCCTCACGTTTCACGTTTCACGCATACTCCTGTGTCGTCGGCTTGATGACCAGTTCAGGGACGTTGACATGCGGCGGCAGCGCGGCAACGAACAGGGCGGCGGCAGCCACATCGTCGGGTTTGAGGATGCGAGCGCGGTGGGCGTCGCTGACGGGTTCGGGGCGGTCGTCCAGAATAGGCGTGTCCACTTCGCCAGGGTAAATGACTGTGCAGCGGATGCCGTTGTCTTTTTCTTCCAGACCGACGGTTTTGGTGAGGGCAGCGGCGGCGTGCTTGGAGGCGTTGTAAGCCGCCCCGCCCAGCACGCCCGCCCGCAGCCCCGCAATGGAGGAGATGGTGATGATGACCCCGTCCTTGCGCTCGCGCATGTGTGGCAAAACAGCGTGGATACAGTTGAAAACGCCGTCGGCGTTGATGCGCATGACGTAATCCCAGCCGTCAGGCGTGAGGCGTTGCAGGCTGCGGTCCACGATGTTGACACCTGCGTTGTTGACCAAAATATCAATCGCGCTGCACGCCTCCAGCACCCACGCAACGCACGCACGGACCTTCTCGCGGTCGCAAACGTCCGCCACGAAGTAGCGCACGTCACCTTCGATGTTCTCACACGCGGCTTTGAGTTTATCCTGGTGGCGTCCGGTGATGATAACCCGCGCGCCCTCTTGGGCGAACCGCTTTGCAATGCCGAACCCAATACCCGTGCTGCCGCCGGTGATGAGGGCAGTTTTGTTTTTGAGTTGCATGACTCCCTCGCTCAGCAGTCAACGGGTTGGCGCAGAGCGTTAACCCGCTTTTTCACCTGAGAGCCTCTCCGCGAACCTCCCTGCCTCTCCTTGCAAAGGAGGACCGCAGGGGGTTATCGGCGTTATTTTGACCTCCCCCTCACCCCTCCTTGGGAAGGAGGGGAGGGGACCTCCCCCAGCCCCTCCTTGGGAAGGAGGGGAGTCAACTTCCCCCGACTCCTCCTTGCCAAGGAGGGGAGAGTTTGTGGAGAGGCGCTTAGACACTCTCCGGCACGACAAACGGCTTGCGATAATCGCGCGCCAGGAGTCTGTTCGCCTCGGCGTCTCCGTTGCACTTGCCGGTCTTCGGGTCAATGTAGATCTCTCGGCGGAGGCGGTAGGAGATGTTAGCATAGTGGCACAGCGCGCTGGAGATGAAGCCTTCCTCGATGTCGGCGTTGAGGTCGGTGTACTTGCGGCTGCGGACGGCGGCGAGGAAGTTGGCGTAGTGGTCGCCACCCTTGCTGCCGCCCGGACCCTTGCTGCCGTCGGGCAGGTAGACCTGCCATGACGAATAACTCGGAATGAGCATGTAACCTTCCGTGCCGTAGAAGATGTTGCCGATGCGCACGCCCATCTCGCGGTTGCCGTCGTCGTTGGTCAGCAAGCCGCGCACCTCGAACTGGAGGAGGCAATCATCGTATTCCAGCAGGGCGAGTTGCGTGTTGGGCGTTTCGCCATCGTCCTCGTAGCCGAAGCGTCCGCCGTTGGAGTAGACGCGCTTGGGGAATTCCTTCTTGTTCAACCCCCACCGCGCCACGTCCATCTGATGAATCCCCTGGTTGCCCAAGTCGCCGTTGCCGTAGTCCCAGAACCAGTGCCAATCGTAGTGGAACCGCTTGCGCCGAATCGGTTGGTAAGGCGCAGGACCGAGCCAGAGGTTGTAGTCCACCCCCGGCGGCACTGGCGTCTCTCCTTCACACTTGCCGATGGAGCCGCGCGGTTTGTAGCACAGCCCCTTCGCCATGAAGACCTTCCCTAATTTGCCGGAGTGAATGTAATCCATCGCCTCACGGATGGCTTCAGAACTGCGAATCTGGGTGCCGGACTGCACGATGCGCTTATGCTTGCGCGCTGCCTCGACCATCTTCTGCCCCTCGTAAACGTTGTGACAGACCGGCTTTTCGACGTAAACGTCCTTGCCCGCCTGACATGCCCAGATGGTCGCCAAGGCGTGCCAGTGGTTGGGCGTGGCGATCGTGACGACATCCACGTCCTTGTTATCCATCACACGCCGTAGGTCCTGCACGAACTCGGGCGGCTTGCCCTGATAGGTCTCGACGGTTTGCATTCCCCGTTTGATGACGTTGGGGTCCACGTCACAAATCACTACCACTTGCGTCTCCCGACTGCGGGCAAAGTAATGCACCTGGTCCATCCCGCGCCCGTTGACGCCGATGCAGGCGACGTTGATGATCTCGTTGGGACCGACTTTCTCCACCGGCTGCGGCTTGGGGCGCTCCCTGGGTTTTT
>JANWYM010000453.1 GCA_025055355.1 Abditibacteriales bacterium | reverse complement strand
GGTTGGTCATACTCGTGCGGTTCTGCGCCAAGTCGTAGGCGTAACTGGTGTCGTGGATGACCGTCCCTGCCCCGTTGCGCTTCACCTCCCGCGTCAGCTGATACAGGTCGTCGTAACTCCACGTCGTCTGCGCTCCGTCCGCCTCCGTCATCGCCACGCGGTTGCCCACGTTGTCCAGCGTGTAGGCGAACGAGCTGAGCACGGTGTTATCCGATTTCTTGTTGACAAGGTTCGTCAGCAGCCCTCGGCTGTTATAGACATATTCTGCCTTCGTGTTGTTCCCATTGGTTTGCTGCGTCACCGCTCCGTTTTTGTTGTAGGTGTAGGAGAACGTCTTCCCGTCGGGCGTGGTGAACGAACTCAATGCCCCGTTGTCATAGTAAAGATACGTCGTCGTCCCATACCCGCTCACGATGAGGCTGGTGCGTTGCCCTGCCGCGTCGAAGGCGTATTGCACCACCTTCCCCCCCGGATACGTCACGCTCGTCAGCCGCCCCGCCCCCGCCTTGCTGGCGTCGGTTTGAAGTTTCCTCTCCCACGGATAGCACTAACACGGATAACGGCAGAAGGGAGGAGGAAATGTCAAGAGGTTGGAAAAAAAATTTTAAGCCCAAGAGGGAAAGCGGAAATGCCAAGGTTTTGGTGTGAGGATTAAGGATTGAGGATTAAGAACTTATCCGCAAACCGCGTAGCGCCGATACCTGTCGGCACTTTATGCCGGCTGGAAGCCTGCGCTACCCGGTTTCCGGAGAGGCTCTAAGAGTTGATGACGACGGACGCCTGAACTTGTCCGAGCAATCTATCCTCAACCCTTAACCCGGGGAGTCACGGTATGCTTGACGCACTCGGTATCGGCGAAGTGATGCTCCGCCTCGCCGCGCCGCGCCATGCGCGGCTGGAGCAGGCAGATGTTCTCGAGGTGTTCCCCGGCGGGGCGGAACTGAACGTGATGGCGACGCTGGCGGGGCTGGGGTGCAAAACGGCGTGGGTGTCGAAGTTGACCAATAACCCGCTGGGGCGGCGCATCGCGCGCGCGGCGCGGGCGAACAACGTGGATGTGTCGCGGGTGGTGTGGACGGACGAGGGGCGCATCGGGCTTTACTTCGTGGAGTTCGGCTGCGGCCTTCGAGCGACGGACAGTTATTATGACCGCCAGGGTTCGAGCATCAACCTGCTGACGCCCGAGGAACTGGACTGGGAGTTTATCCTCAACACGCGCATCCTGCACCTGACCGGCATCACCGTCGCGTTGAGCGACAACTGCGAACAGCTGGTGCGCACGGCGATTGAGCGGGCAAAGGCAGCGGGCGTGACGGTTTCGTTCGATGTGAACTATCGCTCCAAACTGTGGGGCGTTGAGCGGGCGCGCAACACGCTGGAAGATATTCTGCCGCAGGTGGACATCCTCATCAACACCAACGCGGACAACGCGTTGCTGTTCGGCATCGCGGGCGACCCCGAGGACGCCATCCGCCGGACGAAAGAACGGTTCGGCGTGCAAGTGGCGGTGCTGACGCTGAAAAACGGCGGAGCGATTGCCTGCGCCGATGAGGTTTACAGCAGTCAGCCGGTTTTCACGCCCGAAGTCCTTGACCGCATCGGTGCAGGTGACGCCTTCACAGCGGGTTTTCTCTACGGCTACCTGCAAGGGGACTTGCCGCGCGCGGTGCAAATCGGCTCGGCGATGGCGGCGCTCAAGCACACACTTTACGGTGACCACGCCCCGATGCGGTGGGAGGAAATCGAGCGCATCATGGCAGGGACGGAGGGAGAGATTCGACGTTAGAGGTCGTCTTTTGCGTTTTGCCCTCTCCTTCAAAAACGCCTGTCATGAGGAGCGGCGCGGAGTAATCCCCGGCGGGGGGTGCGTCGCGGCGCGCGCCATGATGTTTTCCTGCAGCGGGGAGGGAGAGAAGCGCGAAACGCAAAGAGTGAGACCTTGGGTCAGGCGCTGCGGCGCGGTCAGAGACCTGCGCCGAACGATGATGAGCCTGACTCACTTGCAGTCCTTGGGGCGAGGGCAGATTCTTTCTGGCGCCCGTAAATCCAGTGGAACAACGGTGAGGCGGCAAGCGTGGTGATAATCGCCATCAGCACAAGGATGGTAAACAGACCGTGCGTGATGAGCCCTTTTTCCAGCGCGATGTTGACGAGGATGAGTTCCATCAACCCGCGCGCGTTCATTAACACCCCGATGGTGGCGGCGTCGCGCCACGGTGCGCCGACCCATCGGGACGCCACACCGCAGCCGCCACCTTTGCACAGGAACGCAATCACAATTGTCGCCACCGTAATCCCCAATAGCGACGGCTCCACCAACAGTTGTATCCGCGTGTTCAGCCCCGAGTAGACGAAGAAAATCGGCAGCAGCAGCGAGACGGTCAGCGGCTCGATCATCCGCCTTACCTCTTGCGCGAACAGCCCGCGCGGCATCACAACGCCACAGACGAATGCCCCAAAAACGGAGTAAATGCCGATGAGGTCGGTGAACCACGCGCAAAGCATCAGCACCAGCAGCAACACTGCCAGCGTCTCTCCCCTCACGCCATCGTCGCGCCTCGTCACGCGGTCGAACCACCGAAACCATCGTCGCCCCACCAACACCATGAACAGGGCGTAAGCCGCACCCCCGCCGATGGCTAACGCGGCAATCGCAAAAGAGCCTTTCACCGTCGCTAACACGCACGCTAACAGACACCACGCGGAGGCGTCGTCGAACGCTGCCGCGCTGATGGCAAGGGTCCCAATTTTCGTCTGCGCCATGCCCGATTCGTAAAGAATGCGTGCCAGCATGGGGAACGCCGTGATGGACATCGCCGACGCCACGAACAGCGCCGCCTGCCACGTCGCAATCCCTTCAGTGAACAGTTGGTCGTTCCCCCCGATCGCCGCGCCCAACGCCCCGCCCATCACCATCGGCGTCAGGACCCCCGACAGGGACACCACAACCGCATCCCGCGAGTGCTGCACCAGCAGCCCGCGATTCAGCTCTAAGCCAATGAGAAACATGTAGAGCGTCAGCCCCACTTGACTCAACGCGTAGAGGATGCTCATCGAGGCACCGCGCGGAAAGAGGAAGTTCTGAACATCGGGAGCCAGCAGTCCCAACAGCGACGGACCGAGTAACACGCCCGCCACCATCTCGCTGACCACCTGCGTCTGTCGCAGGGGACGCAGTAGCCGCCCCACGATGCGACAAACAGCCAGAATGATGGTCAGTTGCAGAAACAGATGAATTGCCAGTGGAAAATATCCGCTCATCGGCAGTGATCAACCTTTGAGTCCAACCCAGTCCGCAACATCGGTCGCCAAGCCGCAGAAGACGCAGGATAGGCGTCCCGCCCGTCGCGTCTCGTCTGTCGCGTCGGGCGGGACGCCCAACCTCCTCTCTCTGCGTCTCTACGGTCTGCCGTTCAGAGGTTCTTCAAGTCATAACACAGCAGGAGGTTGTGATGCCGCAGGTAAAGCCGCCCGCCCGCGACGACGGGATGTGGCCACGTCCGCGCCGCGTCGGGTTCCCAGCCGGGGTTGGGGTCGCTGGGCGGCGTGAAGCGCGCCTTCTCCACGTAGCCCGTCGGCGTCGCCTCGACCAGCGCGACGGGACCGCGTTCGCTGCGCGCGATGAAATGCCCGTCGGCATACACCAGCGAGCCTTTGCCCACGCTGCGGTGCGACCACTTGAGTTCACCCGTCTTGAAGTCGAGGCAGTTGAGAAGCCCGGGGTCGTCGAAACCATAGAGATAGCCGCCGACTAAAATCACGCCGCCGTGATGGTTCTTCATGTTGGCAGTGGAGTAGACCTCCGTCGCCTCCACGCCGTTGGAGTTGGTGGTCAGCTTAATCAGCCGGCCGCCTCTGCCGTAGCCCGCCGTGACGAAAACGTGACGGTCGTGATAAATGGGCGTGGCGCAGTTCGCGACGTTGTGCGCCGCATGGGGGTTGAACCACAACAACTTGCCATCCTGCGCCGCCACGCCCGCCACACCGCCCCGCAGAAATTGAATGTATTGCCGCACACCGTCCACGTCGGCAGCGATGCACGACGCG
>JANWYM010000452.1 GCA_025055355.1 Abditibacteriales bacterium | reverse complement strand
GGGCTGCCAGCCGTGCGCGGGCAGGTGCTTCACGCACCGCAGCGTTTGCAGCGATTCCGTGTCCAAAATGGGCGGAAACGCCCACGAGATGATGAGGACTTTGGGATTCGTTGCAGAGGCGATCAACGAATTTGCAAAAGCGGTCAACGGATTTCGGTAGCGGATTAAACGGATTGCTTTCGTTGCAGCTGCCATGTAATCCGTTTCATCCGCTACCGCAATCCGCTGACCGCAGCGTTTGCAGGGATTCCGTGTCCAAAATGGGCGGAAACGCCCACGAGATGATGAGGACTTTGGGGTTTGCGGTCAACGGATTTCGGTAACGGATTAAACGGATTGCTTCCGTTGTAGCTGTCATGTAATCCGTTTAATCCGCTACCGCAATCCGCTGACCGTTTTCGCAAACAAACACCAGCCGAAAGGCAAAGTGGCGCAGCAGGGGCAGCGCACTCACGTATTCATCCAGCATCGTTTTGCCAACGGGCGCTTCCAGGAGACGCATCAACCAACGCTCGATGGGATGCCCGCGCAGCGGACGGAACACTTGCAGGCGGCGCAGGCGCACGAGGTGCAGTCCCGCCCTTTGAATCAATTGCTTCGCCGCGCGCACCGTGACGAAGTGATGCGGCACGCGGTAACTGCGCAATGAGTGCCGCGCCTCCAAACTGTGAATGTTGCCCAAATCGAAAATCGCCCGCCCGCCGCGCTTTAGCACGCGACAAAACTCGCTCAGCACCCGGTCAAGTTCGCGGATGTAGTAAAGCGTGCTGTAACACACAAGGCTGTCGAAGAACGCATCGGGAAACGGCAAACAGCGCAGGTCGCCCTGGATCAGTTGCAGGTTGGCAGGTGGACAGGTGGGCAGGTGGGCTTTCAGGTCGTCGAGAAGTTCGGCTGTAAAATCCACACCGTAAACCTCTCGGGCGTGAGCGGACAGCGGAATCGTGAACAGACCGTTGCCGCAGCCGGCGTCCAGCACGACATCCTGTGGGGTGACCAGTTGCAGCGCGAGTTGCAATTTCCACTCATACATCCGCCCGCCGGGCTGCAGCACGCCACGGATCTGGCGGTGGTGCTCCCGCACGCGTTCAGTGTAGTTGTCATTTCCCCCTGAGTGGAGGTTGTAAGAATTACGGGACATATTGGAAGGGGAAACTTCACTCAAAGAACTCTCGCACTTTCTCCGCCACATATTGCACGTCCGAGGCGGGATGCACCGGCAGCGAGAGCGTTTGCTGCCAGAGTTTTTCCGTGCGCGGCAAGTGGTCACGGCGGTATCCCGCGAACCGCTCCTGCTTGTGCAGCGGGTAAAACGTCCACTGCGTTTGAATGCCTTGCTCGCTGAGGTGCCGCGCTAACGCGTAGCGCGAGCCGCGCAGGAGGCGCAGCGTGTAGTAGGAATAGACGTGCTGAGGGAACTGCCCGTGCGGCAAGGCAAGGTCGGGAATGGATGACAGTTGCTCCGTCAGCCACCGCGCGCGCTCGGTCATGCTGCGGACGATTTCATCCAACCGCTGCAATTGCACACAGGCGATCGCCGCCTGCGCGCCGTTCATGCGCTGCGGAATGAAATGCAGCCGTGAAGCCGTCACCGCGCGATATTCTGCGGGAATGTGAGAAGCGCCCCACCACTCTGGTGGGATACCATCCACCTGACGATAGAAGTCCGCGACGGTCACGGGTGGCGTTTGCAGTCCCTCCTCCTTCTTGCGCTTGAACAGCGACTTCGCTGCGCGGTAGCCGCGTGACTGCGTGAGCGGACGCTTCACCCGATGCCACACTTGCCAAGCCGTGCGCCACATTGCATCCGATGACGGTTCAGGCAGGTCGGACGCAGCGGCTTCAAAGATATGACGATGATGTGTCAACAGAAGTCCGCCGCCCCCTGCCTGCAGGTTCTTCCCCTCGTTGAAACTGACGACGCCGAAATCGCCCCACGCGCCCGCCATCACGCCACGCCACGCTGTGCCCGTCGCTACGGCGGCGTCGTCCACGAGAATCAAATCGTGCTGTCGCGCCAGAGAACGCAGGGCGTCAACATCAGCGAGCCGCCCGTATTGATGCACCATGAGAACTGCCCGCGTGCGTGCGGAGAGACAGCGCTCGACGCTTTCAGGGGAGAGGTTGAAATGTTCATCCACATCCGCGAACACGGGGACGCCGCCCGCCTCCAACACCGCTTGCGCGACGGTGCGGCAGACGAACGCGGGCAGGATGACTTCCTCTCCCTCGCGCAATCCTGCCGCTCGCAGTCCCAACGCCATCGCGCTACGCCCCAGGTTCACTGCGAGCGCGTATGGAACGTTCCAGCACAGACACGCCGCCTTCTCCAGATCGGCGCGGTCGTGCGTCGCACCCATCATCGCCCGCGCCAGCGCCGCGAACTCCGCCGCGCCCCAACTGGGCGGCATGAACTCCACGCGGCACGGCTGCGCGGGGGGGGATTGCAAGAGCGAGTGATCAACGAAGGCGCGCATTGTTAGAGTGACCAGTGACCAGTGACCAGTGACGAGACACCAGTTCAGTATCGTTAGTCCATCAACAGGCGGAAGGCGCGGCGCGGCACGTCGTATAGATTGAGCCTGAACAGTGCCACTGCTTTCCGCTTTTCCAGCAGGCTCAACGCCATCATCGCAACCCCATAAATCATCGCGCCGCTGCCGATGGTGGCGAGCAGGGACCAGCCTCCATGCGGACGCATGTGCGCGATCGCCCACGCCATCACGGCGGAGGCAACCAAGCTGCGCAACACGAATACAAAGTTGACGCTGACCTTCAGGTGACGCGACCCCGTCACGTAAAGCGACGCCGAAAACGCCGCGTAAGTCAGCAGCGTAGCCACAGCGGAACCGACGAGGCCGAACGACGGTAGCAGAGCCAAGTTGAGCAGAACATTGAGAACCGCCGACGGAATTAGCAGCAGCAAAATCGTGCGCGTCCGCTGCGCCAACATCAGCGCGTATTCCCCGACGCCTAATGATTGCAGCAGCACGTAACCTGCCGCGACCAACGGCACAATCGCGCTGCCCGCGACGAACTCCTCCGTCGTCAGCGTGCGCAGCAGCGCGCCAGACAACACCGTGAGCCCCAGCGTGGCGGGGATCGCCAGCAGCAGGAAGAATTTCACGGCGTAGGTGAAATGTCCCTCGCAGGCGCGCTTCTCGCCCTTGTCCCACAGGCGCGAGGCGACAGGCAGCAGCATGAAGTAAATCGGCGCGGAAATCTTCTGCACCGCCGTCGCAAGGTTGTAGGCTGCCGCATAAACGCCCACCGCCGCCGACCCCAGGAAGCGTCCAATCAATAACCGGTCACTGAAGTGGATGACCCAGAAGAAGAACGACGTAGGCACAAGCGGCAGCCCAAAACGCAGGTAGGTACGCATCTGCCGAAAGCGCGGCAGCGCGAAGCCGAGGTCGCGCCCGATGACGCTGACGTTCATCAAAAGGGTGAGGACCTGCGCCGCAACCACCGCGCGCGTCAGTTGCAGCAAATCCCAACGCTGCCAACCTGCCACGAGGAGCGCGAGCAGTTCCAGGCTGCGCTGCAGCAGCACCATGACCGAGTAACGCAGCGTGCGCTCCGACGCCCGCAGGTATTCGGCGCAAGCCGACATCGCTCCGCTGACGGGCAAAGTGATGGCGACAATGCGCAGCACGCGGACGGCTTCGTCCGTCGCACACCCTGCTACCTGCGCGATGCCCTCCGCCCACGTCATCACCGTGAGCGCCCACGCGCAGCCCACCGCGCCAATGAACGCGAGGACACTGAAGAACTCCTCGCGCTTTGCGCGGGCGTCGCCTTTGCCGGCGAGGAAGCGGGTCACTGCTGTCGGTAGCCCCAGCGTGACAAGCGGCGACAGCAGACCGACCACCGCCACCGTCTGCGTGAACGTGCCGTAACGCTCCGCGCCCAGCAAGCGCGTGACGATGGGCAGCGTGAGGATGCCGCTCAGTTGCAGCACCACGTTCAGCGCGCCGATGATGCTGACGCCAGCGAAGAACTTTCGCAGACCGAAGGCGCGAGAGGGGGACATAAGGGGATTAAGAGGCG
>JANWYM010000451.1 GCA_025055355.1 Abditibacteriales bacterium | reverse complement strand
TCGAGGTCCGTCAGCGCGGGAAGGTGCTGGCGCGTCTTTTCCAGTTCGCGGGCGACAGCGCGGGTGCTGGAACGGGTGTCGAAGCCGGTAGCGACGACGGTGACGCGCACCTCGTCCTTCATCTGGGCGTCCAGCACTAAGCCCCAGAAGACGTTGGCTTCGTTGGGGTCAGCCGCTTCGCGCACGATGCGGATGATTTCCTCGACCTCGCCAGTAGCGAGGTCGTAGCCGGCAGTGATGTTAATGAGCAGGTTGCGAGCGCCTTCAATCGAGTTCTCCAACAGCGGTGAAGAAATCGCGGCATTGGCGGCGTCGGTAGCCCGGTGGTCGCCGCTGCCCGAGCCGATGCCCATGACGGCGGTGCCCGCGTTCTTCATCACCGTTCTCACGTCGGCAAAATCAAGGTTGACCATTCCCGCCATGCTGATCAGGTCGGAGATGCCTTGAACGCCCTGCCGCAGGACGTCGTCCGCTGCCATGAACGCTTGAATGATCGGGGCGCGTTTTTCGATGACTTCCAACAGGCGGTCGTTGGGGATGGTGATGAGTGTGTCCACCGTGTCGCGTAGTTTCTCGACCCCCTCTTCGGCGATGCGTCGGCGTAAGGGACCTTCGAACGTGAATGGTTTGGTCACGACGGCGACGGTCAGCGCGCCGACGTTCTTCGCCAGTTCCGCTACTACGGGCGCGGCGCCGGTGCCGGTGCCGCCTCCCATCCCCGCCGTCAGGAACACCATATCCGGCTTTTCGAGCGTGTCCTGAATTTCCTCTTTACTTTCCTCGGCGGCTTTCAACCCCACCTCAGGGTTGCCGCCCGCGCCCAGACCATGCGTGACGTTCTGCCCGATCTGAATTTTCTTTTCCGCCGCCGCGTGGTCCAGCGCCTGCTTATCGGTATTGATGACGATGAACTCTACGCCCTTCAGACCGGCTTCAATCATCCGATTAACAGCGTTACTGCCGCCTCCGCCGATACCAATGACCTTGATATTAGCGGGTAAACCGTGGTGCCTTGTAAGTGCCATGATGTTTCCTCCTCTATATGGCGGCTGTCTTGCCCGGCCTCCATCCGCTTGCCGACCAGCCTGCCCGCATTTCCCCGTATTATACGGAATGCAAGGCGTGGCGTCAAGAGCAATGGTGAAATAAAAAGTGGACTAACCCATCAGAACCTCCGGCTTTAGAGTGGCGATGTAAGGCAGGTTGCGATACTTCTGCCGCCAGTCTAAGCCGTAGCCGACGACGAACTCATCGGGGATCTCAAAGCCCACATAAGCCAGCGGCACGTCAATGATGCGCCGCGCAGGTTTGTTGAGCAGGGTGCACACTTTGAGGCTGGCGGGACCGCGCGTGGCGAGACTGCGCAGGATGTAACTGAGCGTCAGCCCCGTGTCCACAATCCCCTCGAGGACGAGGACATGACGGTTGGTGATGCTTTCGTCCAAGTCCTTCGTGATGCGCACGACGCCGCGCACGTTCGGACCGTAACTGGTGACGCCGATGAAGTCCACTGTCACGGGCAGCGCGATCGCCCGCATCAAATCGCACACGAACGGCGCCGCGCCACGCAGCACGCCCAGCAGGTGCAAATCCACGCCCGCGTAGTCGCGGGTGATGTCCGCGCCCAACCGCGCCACGGCGGCTTGAATCTGCTCGGCGGGGATAAGAATACTCTGGATGTCATCGTGCATCAGAGCCTCTGGCGCACCCGGCGTGATTCGAACACGCAGCCTTTGGCTCCGGAGGCCAACGCTCTATCCCATTGAGCTACGGGTGCTGCTACCAACGTTGAAACGTTGGCACGTTGCACTTGGAACGTTCAACCTGCCAACATTCCGACGCTTTGGTGGGCGCGGGGGGATTTGAACCCCCACGACTTGCGTCACTGGATCCTAAGTCCAGCGCGTCTGCCAATTCCGCCACACGCCCCTATGACCGATCGAACGATGATAACCCGCGATGCCGTCGCGGAGCCCTCGCTGGTGGGCGAAACAGGACTCGAACCTGTGACCTCCTGCTTGTAAGGCAGGCGCTCTGACCGGCTGAGCTATCCGCCCGATGGTCATGCCTCTGACGGATTTGATACTATCACACAGGTTGCAGCATGTCAAGTTTATGATTATGATTGTTAGTAGCGCAATTGATCGCGCGTTGACAGGAGGTTAAACGGTTTGAAACAGCGCAAACTCGTGATCGGCACGCGCGGCAGCGCGCTCGCGTTGGCGCAGACGCACTCGGTGGCGCAGCAACTGGTCGCGCATCATCCATCGCTCGCGCTGGAAACGCGCATCATCCGCACACAGGGCGATAAGAACCCAACGGCTTCTTTTGCGCAGATAGGGGGCAAAGGCATCTTCACCAAGGAAATCGAGCAGGCGCTGCTGGACGGAACCGTTGACCTAGCCGTGCATAGCCTGAAGGACTTGCCCAACGAGTTGCCGCAGGGTCTGATGCTGGCGGCGGTGCCAGAGCGGGAGGACGCGCATGATGTGCTGGTCGTCAAGAAAGTCGCTCACGACGCCGTCGCCGAACCGTCAGCGGTCCTATCCAGCCTCAGAGAGGGCGCCGTGGTTGGCACCTCGAGCCTGCGTCGGCGGGCGCAACTGTTGCGCCAGCGTCCCGATGTGAAAGTTGTTGAGTTGCGTGGGAACGTGGACACCCGGCTGCGGAAGTTAGAGTCGCAAAATCTGGACGCAATCATGTTGGCAGCGGCAGGGCTGCGGAGATTGGGGAAGTTGGGAGGTTGGGAAGTTGGGGAATTGGGGAATTGGGAAATTGGGGAATTGGGGAATTGGGAAATTGGGAAATTGGAAAGTTGGGGAGTTGGGGAGTTGGGAAGGGTGGAAGGATTCCCCGACTTCCTCGTTTTCCCCTTGCCCTTTGACGGTTTTCTGCCCGACCCCGGACAGGGCGCGTTGGCAATTGAGTGTCGCGCCGAGGATGTTGAGACCTTGATGCTGCTGCAACCGCTCAATCATCCTGATACTTTCACCGCGACGGCGGCGGAGCGGGCGTTTGTCCGCGCGGTGGGAGGCAGTTGCCGGGTGCCTATCGGTGCGCTGGCGACCATCGAAAACGATCGAGTCTGCTTGTGTGCCATGATTGCCAGCCCCGATGGCAAAGAGTATGTCAAAGATACAATCACAGGCAACACGGCGGACGCAGAGGAGTTGGGCAGAGAGTTGGGTAAACGCCTCCTGCGCAGGGGCGGCCAACAGATTCTCCAGAGCGTTCAATGACCACAGGACCACAGACCATAGGACCGCGGGACCACTGAGCGGTCGTGTAGTCCTGTGGTCCCGTGGTCCTGTCGTCAATGGCTCTATGGTCAGCGGTCCTGTGGTCAGTGGTCCTGTGGTCCTGTGGTCCCGTGGTCATTTATGGGCATCGTCTATCTCGTCGGCGCTGGACCGGGCGACCCGAAACTCATCACGGTCAAGGGCTTAGAGTGTCTGCAAAAGGCGGAGGTCATCGTTTACGACCGTTTGGTCAACCCACGCCTGTTAGAGCAATGCCAGCCTGACGCGGAGAAAATCTTCGTCGGCAAAGCGGCAGGGCGGCACGCGATGGCGCAGGAGGACATCAATCAGTTGCTCGTGCGGAAGGCGAGAGAGGGGAAAATCGTTTGCCGCTTGAAAGGTGGCGACCCGTTCATCTTTGGGCGCGGTGGTGAGGAGGCGGAGGCGCTGGCGGAAGCCGGCGTGCGGTTTGAAATCGTGCCGGGCGTGACCTCGGCGATTGCCGCGCCTGCCTACGCAGGGATCCCGGTGACGCACCGCGATTTTGCCAGCAGCGTGGCGTTCATGACCGGACATAGACCCTCTCCGACTTCCCCTCGGCATGGGGAAGAGTCCAACGCGCCTTCGATGTCTCTCCCCCACGCCGAGGGGGAGTCGGAGGGGATTGAGGACGACGACGAGGAGGATAAAATCGCGTGGGACAAAATCGCCACCGGCGTAGACACACTCATCTTTTTCATGGGCGTGCGCAACCTGCCGTTCATCGTGGAGCAACTGACGCGACACGGGCGTTCGCCGCAGACGCCGGTCGCTATCATTCGTTGGGGCA
>JANWYM010000450.1 GCA_025055355.1 Abditibacteriales bacterium | reverse complement strand
GAGAAATAGATTTGCTCGTCGTCAGCGGTGGACGGTTTCGGGTGGACGGCGGGGGGATGTTTGGGGTGGTGCCCAAAGTTCTTTGGGCGCGGCATTTTCCGGCGGATGAGCGGAATCGGATTTTGATGGAGACGAACTGCCTGCTGATCCGCACGGCGGGCAGGACGATTTTGGTGGACACAGGCTGCGGGACGAAGATGATGCCGAAGGAACGGGAGATCTGGGGCTTGGAAGGGGAGGACATCGTTGCCGCTCTGTCGGCGCGGGGCGTGAAGGCGGAGGAAGTGGACACAGTTGTGCTGACGCATTTGCACGTCGACCACGTGGGGGGAGCGTTGATCCTCGTTGATGGCAAGCCGCAACCTGCGTTTCCTAACGCTCGCTACCTCGTTCAACGCGGGGAGTTTGAGGACGCACAGAGGGAACTGTCCCTCCTGCGGCGTGACTACTCGTTGGAAGATTTCCTGCCGCTGCAAGCAGCGGGGGTGTTGGATTTGTTAGACGGCGATACAGAGGTTGCCCCCGGCGTGCGGACGTGGGTGACGGGCGGACATACACGTGCGCATCAGGCGTTGTTGCTGGAATCCATGGGTGAGAAGGCGATTTACTTCGCTGACCTCATCCCCACCACGGCGCACCTGAAACCCGCCTGGAACATGGCGTTTGATGTATTCCCGCTGGAGACGATGCAGCGGAAGTTGCAAATCCTTCCGCGTGTGGTCGAGGAGAACTGGCTGTGCTTCTTTGACCACGACCCCAACGTCCCCATGGGGCGGCTGCGACGCCGAGAGGATGGGGGCGTGGAACTCTGTGACTAATTTCCCGCCGCCTCCGCCGTGAACAAACTGTCCAACACCTTCCGTCCCCTCTCGATGTGCGACCCCACCCAGAACACTTTGCGGCACTGGGGGCAGGTGTAGAAAGTGTCGTGCGCGTCGAAGATGTAGCTGGGAACGCGGTATTGCACTTCCGCTTTGCCGATGGGGATGAGCGGTTCGTTACAGTCCACGCAGCGCGAGAAGCGATAGGAGACCGTGTCCAAGCCGAAGTGTTGAACGACCTGCGCGAGTTGCTCCTTCCAGTCGTCGCTCACAATCAGCAGGTGCGGGGGCAAGTCGCGGCGCAGGAGCATTTTGGCGTCGCGGGTGAGCAGCACACGGTCTTCCTCCAACGCGATTTCCACGAGGTCATCGTCATCCAGACTCGCGTCATAACGCACATCGTAGCCCACGATCCGGAGCCACCGGGCGAGTTTACCGCACATGGCGTCAGCGATGAACTTCATGGCTTGACAGGTAGTTGGGGAGTGGGAGTCATTACCTCCCCACTCAACGCCCCAACCACGCTCATTACCTGAGGGGTGTGCGCAAATTGCCTTCCTGCCAACGCACCTTTGGCAAATTGACGAAAGCGGATCAGTCCCTTCTGCCGACCCCCTGATTGTCGTAGCGAGCGAAGCGAAGCCCTCTCCTGGCAGGAGCGAGGATGACAAGAGACCTCGCTATTGCCGACCTGTGATTGTCATTGCGAGCGAAGCGAAGCAATCTCAAAGGTAGGAGATTGCTTCGCTTCGCTCGCAATGACAGCCGCAGTGATTTGAGCAATGACGCCCGCCGTTGTTTGAGTAATGGCATCAGCCTTTTCATCTCTGCGTCACCCGAACGAACGCCGCGCCTGCGGGGTAAGTAAAGGGCGAGTGGGCGATGAGCGTTTGCTGCGTGCCGTCGAGTTGATAACTGACGACATTCAAGCGCTGGGGATCACGGTCGAAAGCGAACTCAACGCCTGGCGTATCGCAGTAGAAATAGGCGGTGTGACGGTCCACGACCAATTCAAACGTTCCTCTGCTGAGATACACCTCCAGCACCTTGCGCCCGCCGATAGACACCTGGACGGGGATGGACGCAGCCGCGCCACCGGTGATGATGGGGGATTGTCCGAAGGTGGTGAGTTGGTAACGCAACAAGCCGTTGAGTTGGGTCAGTGTCACGTCCTCGCCGGTGTTGCGGGCATCGGTGACCATCTTGACGAGGTATCTTTGCGACTGGGCGAGCGGCTTGCCATCCAGAGAGGTCGCTATCAACGCGCCCGTTCCGTTGGCTTTAAGGCGCAGGGCGGAGAGGGCAATTTCGCCGCTGCCGAGGTTGCCGACGACGGCTTGCGTGGTGGGCGTGTGAATGAACAGTCGTCCTCCCGCGCTCTGCCGCACGAGTTCGCCCGTGTCCGATACAAAGAGGCGCGACTCCACACAGCGATGCGAGATGTGCGGGTTACGTTGGTTGGGCGTCCCGCCTGCCAGTCGCCCCAGCGCATCGAGCGCCACGCGCAGCACGCCCGCGTCGCTGAGATAGTTGAAAACGTAGTTACCCGTTTTGGGGTCGTAGAAGCCATAAGCGGCGCCTTGCGCCTCGGCTTGTCCAATCGGCACCATTTTTTGCGCCACCACGTCCGCCAAACTGAACACCGGCGATGAAGTGGCAAACGTCCGCTCCTCGCCGTCCCCAAACAGCACGCCGTCAAATCGCCACTGCGACCGCCCACTGCTGAGGACGTTGACGGGATAGTCGTCCAGGTATCGCCCCGTTTCCCGCCGCTGTTTGTCGTAGAGGTCGAGGCTTTTGCTCTGCGTGTAGAGCAGCGTCGGCGCGCCGCGATACTGGCTCAGAGTGTCGCGCCCGCCGCTGAGGACGAAGTTGACCTCCCCCTGCCCCCAGTTGTCGCGGGGGGGAATTCGAGGGGTGTAGGTGTCATCGAAGAAATCGTTATTCATCCGGCTGACCCAGGCGAGGCTGTAAAACGGACGCAGATAGCGCGCGTAGGAAAACGTGCCAACTTGCGAGTGGGCGACGGCGACGGACAGACGCGAGGGCGCCACGTCTCGTTGCAGGAACATCTTCGCCGCCATCCCCACCAGCCCCCAGCGCGCCGGGTCGGAATGAACGTCGAAGTAGCCGATGCGCGGGGCGATGGCGTCATAGGTGAACAGGATGATGCAGTCCACATCTTGTAGCGCAGCGTAGGCGGTCGTCTCCAGGATGCCCGCGCTGCGGTAGGGGTTGGGATAGCAGTAGTTCCACTCACGGCAGACGAGTGGCTTGCCGCGCACTTTGGTGATGGACAGCGAGGGCGCGACGCCGCGCACGCCGTCTTCGCTGATGGGGTTGTCGCCCCGGAAGAACGAGGGTAGTTGCCAGTCCTCCTTCGGCCGCCACGAGGGATGGTCCCAGTAAAAGTTATTGCCGACGAAATCCAACTCCTCCGCGACCGCTTTTAAATCGGGCAAATCGTCCTGCCGCACAATCGCCGTCAGCGGCACCCGCACGCCCAAGCCGCGCAGGTAAGTCTTCATCTCGCGGTAGTAAGCGCGGTGCAGGTCGTAGGCGAACTGCGCCCCGTCGTTGCGCCGAGCGGGAGAGGACACGGAACGCGCGTAGCCGCTCGAAGGCTTGTTGAGGTCCATCAGGGGCAACTCGACGGTGCCTTTCTCTAAACTCTCGCCGGGCATCAGGGCGCACTCACCTTTGTGGTTCGTCCACGTTTTCGCCAAAGTTTCCGTGCTGCCGTAGCGGAGTTTGAGCCAGCGGTTCCAGAGTTGTTTGAACTCCGTCGCGTAAGGTTCGGCGAGCGACCGCCACATATTGCGCTTCATGAACAGCCCGTTTTCGTCGAACAGTTCAATCATCACGATTGCCGGGTCGTCGGCGTAGGACAAACCGGTATAAGGGTTGACATGCCGACGCAGCAGGTTCTCGGCGTATTCCTTCTGCAGGTCAATGAGACGGCGGTTGAACACCGCGTAGGGTTTCGCCCCGCGCCCCAGCGCGGCGGCGTTGGGCACGCCGTCACCGGGCTTGAAGGTGCGGTAGTCGAGCAGGTCGAGGTAGACGTAAATGCCTGCCTGCTTACACTTGAAGATCCAGTAGTCAAGCAGGTCGAGTTTCTCCGGGTCGAGATGGCGGGAGTCGTCGCGGGTTAGGTCAATGATGCCGCCGCGCTCGTCAATGTGGTGGAAGCGGACGAGGTTGATACCCGCCCGCCGAAACACCGCGACCATGTTCTCAATCACGTCGGGAGATTG
>JANWYM010000044.1 GCA_025055355.1 Abditibacteriales bacterium | reverse complement strand
TGCGCTGATAGAACTCGCCCTGCCCCTTGCTCCACCTGTTCGCCACACACAGCAGTGGGCAATGATATGGGAACCGATTCGCCGACATCTCCGAGAACAAACCGATCAAAATCAGTTTCCCGTTATCCTCCCGCCGCACGTCATCGCACAGCACGGAGAAAATCAAGTCAGGTTCAATCATCTTCGTGTCGTCCTCATAAAAGAATGGAGTTGGTGATGTCCTTCTGGGACATCCTGCCACGCGAAAATCACCGACCGCAGGGGCGGGGAGCCGCGCTCGCCCGTGGGGGTGGTGATTTTCGGGGGAGATATAAGCGAAAGTCTCTGAGGGGTTGAGGGCAGGGGACTTGACCCCTCAGAGGGCTGCGACACCTCAATTGCGTTTCAATAGCACGTCTGCCTCATACCGCTTGACCTCGTCCAGCCACGCCGCGCCAACGGGGACGTCGGCTTGGAGGCAGTAGTAATCCCACACCGCGCCGAAGGGGAGGGTTTTGCACTCCTCGAGCAATGCCAGGCGCGATGTGAAATCGCCTTCGGCTTCGAGTTGACGCAGGCGCTCGGTCGGTTCGAGCAGCGCAAGGAGCAATGCCTTGATCATGCAGCGCGTGCCGATCACCCACGCTGCAACGCGGTTGATGCTGGCGTCGAAGAAGTCCAGCCCGATATGCACGCGGTCGAGGTAGTTGCCCCGCACCAGTTCTTGCGCAATCGCTTCCAGTTCGTCTGAGAGGATGACGACGTGATCGCTGTCCCAGCGCACACCGCGACTGACGTGCAGCAGGATTTCGTCCAGCCACATCAGCACGGCGGAGATCTTGTCGGAGAGGACCTCGGTCGGGTGATAATGTCCCGCGTCTAAGCATAACAGTTTCTTGCGCGAGATGGCGTAGCCCAGATAGAACTCGTGCGAGCCAACGACGTAACTTTCCGAGCCGATACCGAACAGTTTGCCCTCGACAGCATCGCGGTTGAACTGGGGGTCAATCGCCTCAGCGAAAATTGCATCAAGCGACTCCGCCAATCGCTCGCGGGGCGCGCGGCGGTCTGCGGGAAGGTCCTTGTAACCGTCGGGAATCCAGACGTTCGTCACGCACGGGGTGCCCAACGCGGCGCCGATGGCGGCACCGATGCGGCGGCACGCGATGCCATGCTCAATCCAGAACTGGCGAACCGCTCGGTCGGGGTGCGCCAGCGTGAAACCGTCCGCCGCCTTGGGATGAGCGAAGAACGTCGGGTTGAAATCCATCCCCATCCCCTTCGCCTTCGCCCAGTCTATCCACCGCTGAAAGTGCTGGGGCTCTAACTCATTGCGCTCTACTTTCTGTCCGTCGCATTCGGCGTAGGACGCATGAAGGTTCAGGCGGTGCGTGCCGGGGATGAGCGACAAAGCCATATCGAGGTCGGCGCGCAACTCGTCGGGCGTGCGCGCCTTACCCGGATAGTTGCCCGTGACCGCCAGCCCGCCGCCGAGGTCCTGCCCCGTGTTCTCGAAGCCCCCCACGTCATCGCCCTGCCAGCAGTGCAGTGAGATGGAAATCCTCGCCAGTCGTTGCAACGCCGCGTCCACATCCACGCCGAGTTCGGCGTAATATTCCCTTGCCAGGGTAAACGCCCGTTCAAGGCGTTGGGTCGCGTGGGACATCAACCTTCCTCCTTTGATGCTGGGATGATTATGGGCGGAAGTTACGCGGGACGGTCACCGCGTAACTTCTGCTATGAACCCGTCGGAACGGCGACGGGGCGGAGAGCCTCACGGCGCAGGCAGGGCCTCGATCTGAGCGAGGAGCGCGTCAAGCATTTCTTCCTCTGGCACTTTTTTGATAATCTCGCCGTTGAGAGTGATGAGCCCGCAATGCTTGCCCCCCGACAACCCCACGTCGGCGGCTTTGGCTTCGCCGGGTCCGTTGACCTCGCAGCCCATCACAGCAATTTGAATGTTTTTGGTCAGATGCTTGGTGCGCTCTTTGACCTTTTCGGCGAGGGCAATGATGTCAATGTCGGCGCGCCCGCAACTGGGGCAGGCGATGATTTTCGGTCCGCGCTGCCGCAAGCCGAACGCCTCCAGAATCGCCCAGCCGACTTCGACCTCCTCCACCGGGTCTCCCGTGAGGGACACGCGCAAGGTGTCGCCGATGCCTTGGTAGAGCATGACCCCCATGCCCATCGCACTGCGCACCGTGCCGTCGCGGGGCAGCCCGGCTTCGGTGATGCCCAGATGCAGGGGGAAGTCAAACTGCTGCGAGAACAGTTCATACGCCTTGATGCAGGTCAGCGGGTCGGAGGCTTTGAGCGACACCACCACGTCCTCGAACTTGGCTTTCTCGAACCAACGCAGTTCCTTCTTCGCGCTCTCGACGAGGGCTTCAGGGGTCAAGCCGAACTTCTCCTTGATGTCAGGGTCGAGCGACCCCGCGTTGACGCCGATGCGGATGGGGATGCCGCGCTCTTTGGCGGCGGCGCAGATGTTGCGGACTTTGCTCTCGTCGCGGATGTTGCCGGGGTTGAGGCGCAGTTTGTCCACGCCCTGCTCGATGGCAATCAGGGCGAACTTGGCGTTGAAATGAATGTCCGCCACCAGGGGAATTTGAATCTGGCGGCGGATCTCGCCCAGTGACCGCGCTGCTTTCTCGTTGGGCACGGCGACGCGCACGATGTCGCAGCGCGCTTTGGTGACCTCGTAAATCTGCGCGACGGTGGCGTCAATGTCCTCGGTTTTGGTTTTAGTCATCGTTTGAACGGTGATGGGCGCGTCGCCGCCAATTAGCACGTCGCCGACCTTCACTTGCCGCGTCTTGCGGCGTCGGAGGAAAACGGAGGATTGCATGGTCAATGGGTCAATGGGTCAATGGGTCAATTGACCGATGAGCCAATTGACCCATGGAGCCATGGATGACGTTATCGTTCCACCATTCCCACCCATCGCCCCAAGTCTTGGGCCGAGACGATGAGAATGAGGAGAATCAACACCGCAAAGCCCGCGAGGTGAATGATGGCTTCGCGGCGGGGGTCAAGGCGTCGCCCGACAAGGCGCAGAGCGCCGTCCACGAAAAGGAAGAGAATGCGCCCGCCGTCCAGGGCGGGGATGGGCAGAATGTTGAGGAGCGCGAGGCTGACGCTGAGCGACGCCATGAACTCCAAGTAGGGCAGCAGCCCCTCTTTCACCGTCGCGCCCGAGACCTGGATGATCGCCAGCGGTCCGCCGATGCCTTCGCGGGCGTGTTTGTCGCCGCGCAGCAGCGCCTTCAACAGCGCCCACGTGCTTGCAATCGTCTCGTAGGTTTTACGCGCGCCCATCTTCGCCCCTTCGACCAATCCGACCCGCTCATGCTCGTAAGCGAAAATGACGCCGATCATCGGCACGACGCGTTTCAAGGGTTTGACCGACAGCGTGAGGACGCGGTCGCCACGGCGGACGACGACCTCCAGAGGCTCCTTGCCGTCGCTGCTGCGGATCACCTCGCGGATCTTCTCAGGATGAATGAGCCGCTTCCGGTTGACGCTTACAATCTGGTCGCCCGGCTGGAACCCCGCTTTCTCGGCGGGCATCCCTTTCTCCACGTAGTCCACCGTGGCGGGCAGTTTGGGCTTGGTGGGGACGCCGATGACACAATAGAGCAGCATGAAAATAAAAGCGGCGAGGAGGATGTTCATCACGACACCCGCCACCAACACGCCAAACCGCCACGGCAGCGATTTCGTCCCGAAGCCCTCGGGGTGTTTCTCGTCACCGGGTTCCATGCCCGCAATACGCACGAACCCGCCCAGGGGGATGGAGCCAATGGAGTAAACGACGCCGTTCCGCGTGCGCGTGAAAAGGTAGGGCGGGAACCCGATGGAGAACTGATAGACCCGCATGCCTGCCCATCGCGCCATCAGAAAATGCCCCAATTCGTGGACGCACACTAAGACCCCAATGAGAATGACAAAGCCAACAATGTGATAAACGACTGACAGCATCCTTCAACTCCTCAGTTTACAACGTTATGACATCATCTGCGCCGCGAGCCTACGGGCTGCGCGGTCTGCCTCCAGCACCTCTGACAACTCCGGATGCGGATGGATTTCCATCCGCTCCATCGTTTGCGCAATCATGCGGGGAATGTCGGTGAACTTGATGCGCCCGTCCAGAAACGCTTGCACGGCGACCTCATTCGCTGCGTTCATGACGGCGGGCATCGTGCCGCCGATCTCCGCCGCTTGCCGCGCCAGACGCAAGCAGGGGAAGCGTTCCTCGTCTGGCTCTTCAAAGGTCAACTGCCGCCACTGCCGCAAATCGCAGGGCGGCGCGTTCCCCGCCGTGCGCTTGGGATAGAGCAGCGCATACTGTATAGGGAGACGCATGTCCGGCACGCCAAGTTGCGCTTTTATTGAGTTATCGGCAAACTCCACCAGCGAGTGGATGACGCTTTGACGGTGAATCAGCACCTCAATGCGGCTGACCTCCACGTCGAAAAGCCAGTGGGCTTCGATAATCTCCAAGCCTTTATTCATCAGCGTCGCGGAGTCCACCGTGATTTTGTTACCCATGCGCCAGTTGGGATGTTGGAGCGCTTGTTGGACGGTCGCTTGCTCCAACTGTTCCTTGGTCCAGTCCACGAACGGGCCGCCCGAGGCAGTGAGGATCAACCGCTTGACGGTTTGGCGGTCCTCACCTTGCAAGCATTGGAAGAGCGCGCTGTGTTCGCTGTCGACGGGAACGAGTTGAACGCCGCGCGCGCGCACCTCCCGCATGACGATGGCGCCCGCCGCCACCAGCGTTTCTTTGTTGGCTAAGGCGACGTCCTTGCCCGTCTGAATCGCCGCGAGCGTGGGGTGCAGTCCCGCCGCGCCGACCAACGCGCTCAACACGCACCGCGCCTGCGGCAGCGTGGCGACAGTCTCTGCGCCCTCGATGCCGGCGTAAACATTATACCCCGCTGCCTCATTTCTGTTGCGCAATTCTTGGGCCGCGTCCGCGTCCATCATCGCCACGGCGTGGGGCTGGAACTCGGCGATCTGCTGACAGAGGGTGTCCACGTCGCGGTTCGCAACCAACCCCACCACGCGCAACTCATCGGGCAGCGCGCGCACTACCTCCAACGCCTGCCGCCCAATAGAGCCGGTGGAGCCTAAGATGACGAGGGGCTTGGGCATGAAAAAGGGCTAAAAGCCTATCCCCAAAATGGAGTCCCCAACTTGTTGGGAATAGGATTGCCCCAAGCCCCGAACTGGTTCGGGGCTTCATTTTGGGGATAGGCTCCAAGAAATCCATCTCAAAAGATGAGAACGCCTGTCATGGCGAGCGGAAGCGAAGAATCCCAGAGCGACACCATTCAGGGACTTGACGATTTTCCCAACACGCTATCGGCTGTCAGCGTTCGACGCTTAACACTTCCACCAAGTAGAGCAGCACCGGCGCGAGCATGAGGACGGCAGCAAAGCGCGGGAGGATCCAGCCGCGCAAGGGGAAAGGGAAAGGTATCGGCGAGGCAGCAGGAGCAGGCGGAGCCGAGGGCTTGTCGGTGACGACCATTTCGGGCGCGACAGATGGCACGGGCGACACAGATTCGCTGACGACGGGCGTTGGTTTCCCCTCAACGTTGGGGGCGGCCTGGGGGATGGGGGTAAGGCGGCGGCTCATCCACGTTTTGCCCATCAAAAAGGCAGCAGCGAACAGGATGAACATGAAGTAGGGCTTCTGGGACGGCATCGCCAGCAGCACGATGCAAGAGGCTGCCAGACCGAGCGCGATGGCGCCCACGCACGTTGCAATCAATCCCACCACGGGGCGCAGTCGTTTGGCGTCTAACACACAAACAGAAATGACCAGGGCGCACGCCGAGAGGGAGGCAATGAGGATCGCTTCCTGATGTAAGCCCTTGACGTTCCACAGGTAGTAACACGCCGTCACGGTCGCCGCGCTCCAAACACCGGTCACGACCCACTCCCCCGTGCTGAAACGCCAGTCCGCCACCATGGTCATGACGGAGATGGCAGCCATGAGCGCGGTCATCATCAGCACGATGGACAACACCAGCAGGACGAGGTTCTCGCCCGCTGTCGTGAAGAGGCGCGCTCGCCAGTGGGTCGTGTAATAGACGATGCCCAGCACGGAGATGGCTAAGGAGGTGAGCAAAGACTCGTGGGCGCGCACGCGCCGCTGCCGCAGCCAGTCGGACAGGTCCATCGCGGACAGATATGTCCACACGCCCGTCACGACCAGCAGCGCGCCGCCCGCCAGAGTCGGCGTCGTGCGGTCCACCATCGCCGCCAGCAGAAGCGCCCCAAAAAGCACCAAGTCGAACACGATGTCAGGCGTTGCCATGTTCTCTCCTTATTCCTTATCCGCCGGAGCCGTCGCGCCAAATCGCCGCTCCCGCATTTGATAATCACACAGCGCGCGGAGAAACTCCGCCTGCGTGAAGTCAGGCCACAGCGTCGGTGTGATCCACAGTTCCGCGTAGGCAATTTGCCAGGTCAGGAAGTTGCTGACCCGCATCTCGCCCCCTGTGCGAATCAGCAGGTCGGGGTCGGGTCCCCCCCGCGTGAACAGGTGCTGGCTGAACAACGTCTCATCAATCTGCTCGGTTGTTATGGTCCCCTGGCGCACTTGATCCGCCAACCGCCGCGCCGCCTCCACAATCTCGCGCCGCCCGCCGTAGTTGATGGCGAGGTTGAGAATCAAGCCCCGATTGTCTTTTGTCAGTTCGACGGCTTCCCGAATTTGCCGTTGGAGCGACACAGGCAGTTCCTCGATGTGTCCGAGATGGCGGATCTGGACTTGGTTCTGATGGAGTTCCGGCAGTTCGCGGCGGAGGTTCTGCTCGATGAGGCGCATCAACCCCCGCACCTCCACGCGGGGACGCCGCCAGTTTTCGGTGGAAAAGGCGTAAAGCGTCAGCATGGCGATGCCGAGTTGAGAGCAGGTCTCGATGACCATGCGCGTCGTCTTCGCGCCCTCCTGATGCCCCCGCAGCACGCGCAGCCCCCGGCGGGACGCCCAGCGCCGATTGCCGTCCATGATGATTGCCACGTGGCGGGGCATCTTCTCCGGGATAAGTTGCTGCCGTAACTGGTCCATCATGCGTTAGCCTACTCAAGGGCGCGGCGTCCTCAACTGGTTGAGGGCAAAATCCCCGAACGAGTTCAGGACTCCGATTGGGGGCATCGGCTCTGCGCAACCATCTCCGGCGACAGCGTTATCTCAACCTCCTGGGCGGTGAGATAGCGTTGCCGCACCACGCGCCACCGACCAGCGGCACCCTGACGCTGGGGGGGCTGTGTCACCGCGCGCCTGACCACCCGACACCCCTGCCGCCGCATAATCTCTTCCGCCTCTTCTTCCCACAATCCGATAACGTCCATTACACTTCCATAATCTCCGCTTCTTTGTGCTTGTGGAGCCGGTCAATCTCCTCCTCGTAACGCCGGATAATTTTATCAATTTCCTCCCGCGTGCGGCGCACCTCGTCTTCGGAGATGGGGTGCTCCTTATCCTTCTCTAACTTGCGCAACTCCTCCACCGCGTCACGGCGGATGTTGCGGAGGGCGACCTTGCCAGCTTCGGCCTTGCGAGCGACTAACTTGACCATCTCCTTGCGCCGTTCCTCGGTCAACGGAGGGATCGGCACGCGAATGATGTCACCGTCCTTGACGGGATTGAACCCCAAATCCGACTTCGTAATCGCGTTGACGATGCTGTTCGTCACCGACTTGTCCCACGGGGAGATGATCAACAGGCGTGGCTCTGGCGCGGTGATGTTCGCCAACTGCTTGATGGGCATTCGCGAGCCATAGGCTTCGACTAAAACTTTGTCCAGCACCGCCGGACTAGCCCGCCCCGTTCGCACCGTCGCGATGTCCTCCGCCGTCGCCTGCACGGAGAGTTTCATCTTCCGCTCCATTTCCGAGAGCAGTTGTTTGTTAGGCATCCTCTTTCACCCGCTTTCATGGCTCAGCCCGTTGCGTCACTTGAGCCAGCTCTGACGCGCCCCACCACCTCAACTGGCGCAACGGGCTGAGAGCCTCTCCCAACAATGGAGTCCTGAACCGGTTCGGGGTATCCTGCCACTCCCCAACAGGTTGGGGACTCCAGAGATTTTTGGGATAGACTCTTAACCATACACCGTTGTTCCCACCTCACCCATCACTGCTCGCTTGATGTTGCCGGCGACTTCCATGTTGAAGACGATGATCGGGATCTTGTTGTCCATGCCCAGCGAAATCGCCGTCGCGTCCATGACTTTGAGTTGTTTTTGCAGAACGTCCAGGTAGGAGATGTGATCATACCTTTTCGCATCGGGGTTGTGGCGCGGGTCGCCGTCGAAGACGCCGTCGACGTTGGTGGCTTTCAAGATGGCGTCGGCTTTCATCTGCGCCGCCCGCAGCACCGCCGCTGTGTCGGTCGTGAAGAACGGATTGCCCGTGCCGGCGGCAAAGATGACCACACGCCCCTGTTCCAGGTGACGCAGCGCTCGACGGGGGATGAACGGCTCTGCCACCTCGCGCATCTCAATCGCCGTCAGCAAGCGTGTCTCCAACCCCAATCGCTCCAGCGCGGCTTGCAGCGCCAAGGCGTTGATGACCGTCGCCAACATCCCCATGTAATCGCCCACCGAGCGGTCAATCCCGTGATGGCGCGCCGCTTGCGAGCCGCGAAAAATGTTCCCGCCGCCCACGACGATGCCGATGTCGACACCACACGCTTTGACCTCCTGGATCTCGCCCGCGATCCGCTCCAGCACGTTAAAGTCAATCCCATGTCCCGCGCTGCCTGCGAGCGCTTCCCCGCTTATCTTGAGCAGAACACGACGGTATTTGGGGGGCATGGTCCATGAGGCATGGTCAATGGTCAATCGGCTCATCAACCATCCACCATGTCCTTATGACGCCTCGCCGACCTTGAACCGCACGAAGCGCCCGACGACGATGTTCTCGCCCAACTTGGCGATGTGTTCTTGGATCAACTCGCGAATGGTCTTCCCTTCGTCTTTGACGAACGGTTGCTCCAACAGGCAGACCTCCTGGAAGAAGAATTTATTGAGTCGCCCCTCCGCGATTTTCTCCGCCACGCTCTCTGGCTTCCCCTCGGACATCGCCTGCGTGCGGTAGATGCGTTTCTCGTTTTCCAGAACCTCAGTCGGCACATCGTCCTTGCTGATGAACTGCGGCGCGCGCGCGGCAACGTGCATGGCGATGTCGCGCCCCAACGTTTGAAACAACTCGTTGCGCGCGACGAAGTCCGTCTCGCAGTTGAGTTCTACCATCGCCGCCGTCTTACCGTCGTGGTGAACATAGGTCAGAATCCGCCCTTCTTTGGCAGCGCGGCCTGCCTTCTTCGCGGCTTTGAGCAAGCCTCGCTCCCGCAGCAACTCCACCGCTTTGTCCACGTTGCCTTGCGCATCTTGCAAGGCGCGCTTACATTCCATCACGCCCGCGCCTGTCTGCTCGCGGAGTTTCATCACGGACGCTGCGTCAATAGCAATGCTCATGCTGATAACTCCCTTGAAAACAACCGCATCCCCGGGAGGGCGAGGCTCCTGCCGAGCCATGCTCGGTTCGGCGGGAGTCTCACCCTCCCGGTCGGCTTTTTGCAAATCGTCCTCGTCCCCCTCGTCCCCTGCGTCCTCGCACCGCACAAACGACGGATGACGGGGACGACGGCGGGGACGTTTCTCCTGCGGTGTGGTGCGTCAACGACGCAGGTTGGTATCGGTGCATCTGGTTTCTTACGACGGGGCTGCCCCCTCCAAGGCTGCCTCCTCACTGGACGGCGCAGTCAGCGCGAGGTCGGCAGCGGGCGTTGGCTGTGGCGCAGGCGAGACTGCCGCTGCGGATTCGGCGACAGTTTCCACCGTTGCTGCCGCAGCTACCTCGGCGGCTGGCTCCTCAACCAGCGTGAGCATTTCCGCCGGTGGGGCGGTTTCAATCTGAATCGCCTCTGCCACGCCGGCGGCTTCCGCCTCGCGGGCTTGCTGCGCCGCCTCCGCCTCCGCTTCTTCCTTCCGCCGCATTTCGATGCCTTCCAGGATAGCGTCCGCCATCTGATGGCACATCAGGCGCAGGGCGCGGATAGCGTCGTCGTTACCCGGAATCACGTAGTCGGCTTCGTCGGGGTCGCAATTCGTGTCCACCAGGGCGACGATGGGAATTTCCAGCTTTCGCGCCTCTTTGACGGCGATGTGTTCCTTCTTCAGGTCCAGGATGAAAATGACGTCGGGGAGCGTGCGCATGGTGCGGATGCCGCCCAGCAGTTTCTCCAACTTGCGCATCTCCTCCATGTAGCGCGTGGCTTCTTTTTTGGGGAGGTGTTCAAACAGACCGCGCTCGTAGTCGCGCTGCAGTTCTTCGAGATAATCTACGCGCTCGCGGATGGTTTTGAAATTCGTGAGCATGCCCCCCAGCCACCGCTGGTTCACGTAATACATCCCACACTTCTTCGCCGCTTCTTCGACCGATTCCTGCGCCTGCTTTTTCGTCCCCACGAACAACACGGTGCCCCCATTGTAGGCGGTGCGCTGCATGAACTCGTAGGCTTCCTCCAACTTGCGACGCGTTTTGTGCAGGTCAATGATGTAAATACCGTTCCGCTCGCCGTAAATGTAGGGCTTCATCTTGGGGTTCCAACGGCGCGTCTGGTGCCCGAAGTGCACCCCCGCTTCGAGCAATTCCTTCATCGAAACAACTGGCATGACTGTCTCCTTTCGGTTGTTAGCCTCCCCTTCCTTCGTTCGCGGCAGGACCGACGACGGGTTGTCGTCCAGCACCGCTGCCCGCGTCCAGAAGGGTGTAGGTTGCGTGAGGTATAGTTTATCACAGACGCACCGGTTCGGCAAGCGCCCCGTCGAGGAGTTGAACGGGATGGACGACGCGCATGGGCAAGCGGCGCTGTTTGAGTCCGTAGGCAATTTGGAGGATGCAGCCGGGGTTGCCCGTCGCCACGACCTCGGCGCCGCTGGCTTCAAGGTGGGCGATTTTGCGCGCCAGCAACTGCCGCGACAGTTCTGGCTGCGTGAGGTTGTAAACGCCTGCGCTGCCGCAGCACCAGTCGGACTCGCGCAGTTCGACCAGTTCGATGCCCGGGATTTGCCGCAGCAGTTGGCGCGGCTGCTCGCGGATTTTCTGACCGTGACAGAGGTGGCACGGCTCGTGGTAGGTGACTTTCAGGGGAGTCGAAGAGGGGAACGGCAGGCGCGGCTCGCGCAGCCGCGCCGTCAAGCCGACGTCCGCTAAGAACTCGCTGATGTCCTTCGTCTTCTTGCCGAACGCTTCGGCGGGACGGGCATATGGCGCGTCAAGGGCGAGGTGCTCCCCATATTCCTTCATCGTCGAACCGCAGCCCGCCGCGTTGGTGATGATGGCGTCAAGGTCGAGGGGTTCAAAGACATCCACGTTTTGTCGCATCTGCTTTTGCGCCGCGTGTGCGTTGCCGACATGCGCCAGCAGCGCGCCGCAGCATTTTTGGTCGGGCGGAACGACGACCTCGCAGCCGTTCGCCGCCAGCACGCGCGCGGTGGCGAGGTTCACGTCGCTGAACATCACGCTTGCCACGCAGCCGGTCAGCAACCCCACGCGATAGCGCCGCCTCCCCACGGGGGGAACCACGGGCGGCAGCGCGCGGCGCAGACGCATCGGCGGCAGGTCGGGCAGCATCTCCATCATCGCGCGCAACCGCTGGGGCAGCAGCGATTGCAGCCGTCCGTTCAGCACCCCCAACGCCCGCCCGACGCGCACCGGCAGCAGGGCGGCTTCCAGCAGCGACGGATTCGGGAAGACTTTTTCAATGAAGAAGTCATGAACGAGGGCTTCCGACGGCGGACGAGTGACTCTCTCACTCACCGCCGCGCGCGCGTTCTCCAGCAGATGCCCGTAGCGCACGCCCGCCGGGCAGACCGTCTCACACGCGCGGCAGCCCAAGCAGCGGTCAAAATGCTCCACTACGCTCGGCGTCGGCGCCAACTTGCCCTCCGCCAGCCCGCGCATCAGATAAATCCGCCCCCGCGGCGAGTCCATCTCCGTGCCCAACAGCGCATACGTCGGGCAGGTGGACAGGCAAAACCCGCAGTGGACGCAGTCGAGGATGCGCTCGTAGTCCAAGTGTATATGAGGAGGAGAATGGGCTGTCATACTCACAACCTAAAACTTAGACAAAAGGTCACTTTGGAGTCCTCTGAACCGATGAACCCCCTGCCCTCGCCTACACCGCCACCATTCTTCTCAACAAACTTACCTCCTGACATCCCCGCCCGTTGCCGCTGGGGAGACTCTTGCCGGGGTTGCACAGGCTGTTAGTGTTGAAGACGTCGTGCAGGGTCGCCATCGCCTTGAGTGTCTCGCGTGTGAAGGCGTATTCCATCAGGTCTAATTTCTCGATGCCGATGCCGTGTTCACCGGTGATGCTGCCACCCGCGTCCACGCAGGCGCGCAGAATCTCAAAACCCGCCTCGATGGCGCGGCGCGTCTCATCGGGATTGCGTTCGTCGAAAAGAACGCACGGATGCAAATTGCCGTCGCCGGCGTGCAGGACGTTGGCGATGCGCACGTCGAACTGCTGGGCGATCTCCTGCACGCGGCGCATGATGTGAGTCAGTTGACTGCGCGGCACCACGCCGTCCTGCGTGAGGTAGCTGCGGGCGATGCGCCCCAGCGCCCCGAACGCCCCCTTGCGCGCCTTCCATAAGGCGAGTCGTTGCTTCTCGTCTTGGGCGACGCGCACCTCGCGCGCCCCGTGCTGCCAACACAGTTCCGCCGCCCGGGCTGCGTGGATTTCGACGTCCTCTTTTAACCCGTCCATCTCCACAATCAGCACCGCTTCGGCGTCCAGGGGGAACCCGAAATGATAGGCGGCTTCCACAGCGGTCAGGCACAACTGGTCAATCATCTCTAACGCGGCGGGAATGACGCCCGACGCAATGATGGCGGAGATGGCGTCCGTGGCGTCCGCGAAGTGGTCGAAGACCGCGAGGAGCGTTTTGTAATGTTCGGGCAGATGCAGCAGCCGCACCCACGCCTTGGTGACGATGCCGAACGTGCCCTCGCTGCCCACCACCATCCCGACCAAATCGTAGCCGGGCATATCGGGGACTTTGCCGCCCAAGGTGACAACCTCACCTTCGGGCGTGACGAACTCCACGCCCAAGACGTGATTCGTCGTGACGCCATATTTGAGCGTGTGCGGTCCGCCCGAATTGTTGGCGATGTTGCCGCCAATCGTGCAAGCGATCTGCGAGGAGGGATCGGGGGCGTAGAAGAGACCGTGCGGCGCGACGGCTTGGGAAATCCAGAGGTTGACCACTCCCGCCTCCACCAGCGCGACGCGGTTGGGGATGTCCACCGCGAGGAGGCGGTTCATGCGCGTCAGCGCGATGACGATCGCGTTACCTTCCGCCAGCGTCCCGCCGCTGAGTCCCGTCCCCGCCCCGCGCGGCACGAACGGCACCCCCGCGCGGTTTGCCCACTTCACGACCTCCACGACCTCCTCGGTCGAGCGCGGCAGCACGACAAGGTTCGGCAACCCCTTCGCCACCACCAGCGCATCGCACTCGTAGGTCGCCAGATCCTCGCGGTCCGCAATCACACCGTCCGCGCCCACAATCCGCTCCAGGGCGCGGACTAACTCATCTCGTTTCAACGGTTAGGTTAATGGCTAACGGTTGATGGTTGCGCGACAAAGCCTGCGGCGACGGCTTCTGGAGAGCGGCGCGCAGCCGCAACGCAACAGGTTGACATCAACCATCAACCATCGCCGTTAGAATCTCCGTTTCCCGCCGCGGTCACGCGTGTAACGGTCATCCCCGCCGCGTCGCCTGCTGCCGCCCCCAAAGCCCCCCCCGAAACCGCTCCTGCCGCCGCCGAAACTGCGCTCGCGGCGCGGGCGCTCGCGCGGGATGTAGTTCGGGTCCATCTCCCCCGGCACGACGTTTGCGGCTTGGAGCCCTTTGGCTCCCTGCTGCACGTCAAAGGTGCATCGTTGTCCTTCTTGGAGCACCCCGCCGCCTCGAATGGCGGTGCGGTGAACGAAAACGTCCTCTCCATTCTCCTGCTGGATGAATCCGTAACCCTTCTCTCCACTGAACCATTTCACTGTGCCTTGCGCCATCGGTGTCGCCTTCCCTTCGAGAGGTAGCGCAGGCTTCAAGCCTGCGGCTCCTTGATTGCCGCCTACAGAACTCGTTGACGCCTCGTTCTTCGGTGTTCGATTCCTTCCAGGAAGGCGAACAGAGAAAACGGGGTGCAACAAACGGTTCGTTGCGGTGCGATTTTGAGGAGCGAAGCAACAAAAGGCTCCCTCCACTCCTCGTTACCCTTGGACAGTATAACAGATTCGAGGAATTAGCACAAATCGAATTCTCAGTTCCACCTGA
>JANWYM010000449.1 GCA_025055355.1 Abditibacteriales bacterium | reverse complement strand
CCGCTCCAAATCATCGCGGGTCGGCATTGTTCTTACACCCCTTCGTCCACAGCCCGTTCATCTGCTGATACACATTATACCACAGGCAAAGAGAGCCATAAACCCTCCACGTTGCGGAGGAAGATTTGTAGGTTGCGCTTCACGCGCAACACGAGACCCGTCACCCGTTGCCCGCTTTACCCTCGGTCTGCCGTTTGCGGTAGAGGGGACGGAGCAGACGCGGTCTGCGGGTCACGCGTTGAGGCTGAGCGGGCGAGGTGACGGCGCGGGAGACGGAAGAAGAACGTCGCCCCCCGTCCGACTTCGCTCTCGACCCAGATTGCACCGCCATGGGCGGTGACCAACTGCTTGGCTAAGAACAGCCCGACCCCGCTGCCGCCCGCGCGCCGCGTGCGGCTGCCATCTATCTGATAAAACTTCTCAAAAATCGCGGCCTGCTCGGCGGCGGGAATGCCGATGCCCTCATCGCGGACCGCAAACAGAATGGTGTCGTCTTCAGCGCGCGCGGAGAGGGTGATCACACCTCCGTCGGGGGAATACTTCCACGCGTTGTTGACCAGGTTGGTTAAGATACGGGTCAATTTTTCTTCGTCGGCTTCGATGGACTCGGCCTCGGGCTGGACGTTAGTTTCAAAGCGGTGTTTACTGGTGAGCAGGCTCTCGGAACGCACGACGCGCTGCATGACGGCGCGCACGTCAACCGTCGTGTAATGCAATTCCAGGGGACGACCCGATTCGATGCGCGAAACTTGCAGCAGGTCGTTGATGATGCGCGACAGGCGGTCACACTGCGAATTGATAATGCCCAAAAACTCGCGCTGCGTGGCGCGGTCGAACTCCACGTCGCGCAGCAGTGTCGCGGCGAACGCTTTGATGGAGGTGAGCGGCGTGCGCAGTTCATGCGAGACGGCGGCGATGAATTCGCTCTGCATCTGCGCGAGGCGGCGCTGTTCCGTGATGTCGTGGAACACGGCGACCTGTCCCAGCCTCTTGCCGCTTTCGTCCGCGACGGGCGTGCAGTCCACGCGCACGACCGGATAGCCAGAGTGCGTCAGGGTTATTTCCTCCGTCAGCGGTGCGTGGCTGTGCCGCGCCCGTTCTAACAGGGAGACCACCTGCGGTTCGGCAACGACAGACGCGAGGGCACGCCCTTGCGCGTCCCTGGTGGTCACCTGCAGCAGATGCGACGCGCTGGGGTTCATCAGGATAATCTCGTCCTGGGAGTCGGTGACGATGACGCCGCTGGGAACGCTGTGGAGAATCGCGCTCAACAGCGTCTGCTCCCGCTGCCGATCATCGTGCAAGCGGGCATTGCTGAGGAAGAGGGACATCTGGCTGCCCAGCAGCATGAGGAGTTGGCAGTCCTCTGCGGTGAAGGGCACGTGCCCGCGTTTGTTGATGGCGTGAACGACGCCTATGGGCTCTCCGGGGCTTTGCAGCGGCACGCACAGCAGGGCGCGTGCGCCATACCTCTCAGCGAACCCCGGCGTCACGAGAGGGTCGGTTCGCGTGTCCTGCGAGACGTAAGGCTGACCGCTGGCGAAGACCTGCCAACTGATGTCCTCGCCGCGCGGCACGCGCATCTGGCTCAGCGCCTCCTCGGTTATACCTGCTGCTGGAGGCTGGGGGACTAACTGGTCGTTGGCGCGGTCATATAAGAGCACTATGACCTTCTCGACGTCGAGAAGGTCGCGTGCGGCAGTGACCCACTGCTGCCATGCGCTCTGCCGGTCGGCAACGGAACGCATCGCGTGGGCAACACCCTGCAAAGCGTTCAGTGCCAACCTGTGCCGTTGCCCCTCGTGGGTCAGCCAAACACCTCCGAGCGCCAGCACACCCAACATGAGCCAGTGCATCATGACTTGCACTGCCCCCGATTTGTCGGGAAGCAGCCACCATCCGGCGGAGACGTTCCCCACCAAAATCAGGATGTAAGCGATAAGGAGGGCGAGAGGACCATACCATCGCAAGGCAGCAACGAGGGGCAGAAGGTAGAGAAGAATCAGCGGCGTGTTCCAACCGGTGAAGCCGACCCCCCCCGTGATAAGAATAACGTCACCGATCAGGGAAAAAACGGGATACCACCTGCGCTGCTCGCTCCGCAGTAGTTGTCGTAAGAGGACACTATAACCGACGGTGAAAAGGGTCAAGCAGGCAAGCCAAGGGAGAACGCGGACGTTCTCCGCCCTGGCGTGATACCAACTCCAGGCACCTATCAGCAGAAAAGACAACCAGCGAATTTTCCACAGGTGCCATTCTCCGCGCAGTCGTCCTTCCATTCTTTCCCCCCTGCTGCCGGGCGACGGCAACGTTGCAGTCGGTGCAGGTCCGAGCGTCCCGTTACCTCAACGGTCGACCGGTGAACTGGGAACCCTCCTTAGCGTCCCCGTTTGCCGCCGCGCTTCGATTCGATGTTGCGCTTAAGGTCCAAGAGCCGTTCGTTGCTGTGCCGCAGGAAGTCGGAAAGTTTATTTTCAAAAGACTCGCGCTCTTCGGGACTGACGTAACGGCGGCTGGTTCGTTCGGTGAGGGGATCGTCGGACCCTCCTTCACTGGAGGAACGCGCCTGACGCACGGAGAGTTCATAGCGTCCCCGTTCCCCAATGTTCAGCACTTTGACAGATACGGAGTCGTTGACCTGAAAATACTCATTCACGTCCCGCACGTAGCGGTCATCAATTTCGGAGATGTGGACCAACCCCGTGGCGCCATCTGGTAACTTCACCAGCACCCCATAGGGAAGGAGTTTAACGACCGTGCCCTCGACAATGCTGCCTACTTCCACAGCCATAACCAGAACATTCCCCCTTCCAGGCGACTTCGCCCTGTGATTATACAACGAAATAGGATGTTGTGTCAAGCACAGAAAGCGGTTGAATCTCCTATTGCGTCTGCCGTGTTTGCTCCCTTTCCGTCGCTGACTCGACGGGGAGCGCGGAGGCGGGACGGCTGGGCGGCAGTTGCTGCTGCAACAGCCGCTTGATTTCGTTGACCTCGGCGTGCAGTTTGGCAAATTCCAGTTTGACGTCCACGTCGCTCAGGCTGCCCGCCAGCATCTTCTCGTCCATCTTGAGCCGCTGACGTCGCTCCGCCATCAGAGGTTGCACGACGAAAACAAAGAAACAGCCTATCAATGTCAGCCCCACCACGCCGCCCGTGAGAATCAGCAGCGCCAAGATCCAAGGGTTCATCGTTCTCACCTCTGGACTGATAGATTATGCCTCATGGGGTCACCATCGCACAACGGTTTCCACCTGTCCGCTGCGCAGCGAAGCGTCGGCGGCTAACGTGACGGCAAGCGTCCGCGCCGCGTCAGCGTAACTGGACCTGACCAAGGATTGGTCGCGTTGTCTGACGGCTTGCAAAAATGAAGCCACTTGCTCGAAGTAGCCGGACCTCTCCATCTTCACGTCCAGGCTGTGCGCGTCGACGGTTCCTGTGAGGGTGCCGCTGACGTAGTTCAGGTTGAGGTGCAGATAGCGCCCGATGATTTCGAGGCTGTATCGCCCGCCCCGTAGAGCACAGGTCGAAGAGACGTTGCCCACCGCACCGTTAGCAAACTGGAGGTTCACGGTGGTCACGTCTTCAAAGTCCAGCGTTGGCGCGTCGGCGGGCGGGATGAGTTGGCGCCGCCCCCAGGCGAAGACCTGCGTGACCTCGCCAGCGAAGTAGCGGGCAAGGTCGAAGATGTGCGTGGACTGCTCCACGATTTGTCCGCCGGATTGTGCCCGCACACGCCACCACGCCGTGCCCGGCAGCGAGGTCAGCACGTGCCCCAACACCATGCCGACGGGGCGGTCGCCGACGATCTCTTTGGCTTTCTCCGTGATGTCGGCGTAGCGCCACATGTAGCCGACCTGATTGATAACGCCCGACGCGGCGATGGCGGCTTCCACCGCCCGCGCCTTCTCCAGCGTCAGCGCAACGGGTTTGGCGACGAACAGAGCGATGCCTCTCTGCGCGGCTAAAATCTCCTGATTGGTATGAGCGAACGGCGGCACCGTGACAAACAGGGCGTCTAATGGCTCTTGGTCCAGCATCGCTTCATGGTCGGCGTAGATCCGCGCCCCCCGGGGGTC
>JANWYM010000448.1 GCA_025055355.1 Abditibacteriales bacterium | reverse complement strand
GGACGCCCGCCCCTACTGCCGCTTGATGGGCTGGCAGGGACGCCCGCCCCTGCCGACGTTTTGTGGGCTGGTAGGGACGCTCGCCTCTACCGTCTCAGGCTGTTCGCCGTTTGGAGCATCTCATCGCTCGTCTGAATCGCTTTGGAGTTGACCTCGTAAGCGCGCTGGGCGATGATAAGGTTAACTAACTCCTCGACGACCTTCACGTTCGACGATTCTACAAACCCCTGTCGCACCGTGCCCATGCCATCCACGCCGGGTGTGCCGGTGATGGCGTTACCCGAGGCGGTGGTAGCGCGGAACATGTTGTTGCCGATGCTCTGCAAACCGGCGGGGTTGATGAACTTCGCCAGCGTAATCTGTCCCGCCTGTTGCGCCTCGGTCTGTCCGGGCAAGATGAAAGTCACCGTGCCGTCTGTCCCGATGGAAACGTTCAGTGCGTTTTGTGGGATGGTGATGGCAGGTTCTAAGGCGAAGCCGTCGGAGGTGACGAGTTTGCCGGTGGCATCCAGTTTGAACGTGCCGTCGCGGGTGTAAACGATGCCGTCAGGCGTGTTGATTTGAAAAAAGCCGTCTCCCTCGATGGCGAGGGAAAACGGGTCGCCCGTCTGCTGAAATTCACCTTGCGTCCACATGCGGGTGGTAGCAGCGAGCCGCGTCCCCATGCCGACCTGAATGCCTGTCGGCGACTGCTGCCCCTGAATCGTCGTCGTGCCCGGCGCACGCAGGGTTTGATAGAGCAAATCCGCGAAGTCCGCCCGCGTGCGCTTGAAACCGACGGTGTTTAAGTTCGCCAGGTTGTTGGCGATCACGTCCACGTTCGTCTGCTGTGCCGTCATGCCCGTCGCAGCAGAGAAAAGCGCGCGCATCATATAACATCAGCCCCTCACGTAACGGTTGAGAATTGATGGTTAATGGTCAATGACAGCCTTTAACCATTAAGAGCCTATCCGAAAGTAGCGCAGGCTTCCCGCCTGTATGAAAAAATGCCGACAGGATGTCGGCGCTCCGCGGTTTTCGGAGAGGCTCTAAGTCGTTTCTGTTGAATGCCGCCTCAGTCAGTCAGCGGAACGGGAGGCTTCCGACGAGGAGTATCGTGCGGTCCAGCCTCGAACTTACATCGGCAGGTTGAAACGTTCCAACTTGCCAACTATCGGACGGCTCCCACCTCCTCAATGGCTTTCTGGGTCAGTTCATCCTGCGCCCGCGCCATGCGCTGTGCGGCTTCATAGTTGCGGAAGACGATGAGCATAGAGACCAACTCCTGAATCGGGTTCACGTTGGACTGTTCCAGATACCCCGACTTGACCCGTGCCTTCTGGGCGGGAACGAGAGCCAGTCCGTTGGCATTGAACAGCCCGTTGCCTATCTTTTGCAGCACCGTCTCGGCGGGCACGTCCACGATGCGCAACGTAGCGATAGGCACCTCCAGTCCCTCAATGAAGATGTTGCCCTGCTCGTCCAATTTAACGCCACGTGCGTCCCCCAACTGAATCGCCACGCCCCGGTCTGCCAACACCTTGTAGCCGTCCTGATTCACTAAAAAACCGCGCTCGTCCAGGCGGAAATTCCCTTGCCGCGTCAACGCCGTCCCTTGCGGTGTTGCCACGACAAAGAATCCCTTCCCCACCAGAGCCACGTCGAGGGGATTGCCAGTCTGGACAAGAGCGCCCTGACTGGTATCAACACCGGAGATAATCTCCGGGCTGTTGGTCGCGTCAGGCGGCACGTTGGCGACCAAGGCGGGGTCTTCGAGATAATGCCGCAGCCATCGGTTAAACTCCAACGACATCGGCACATCGCGCTTGTAGCCGATGGTGTTGATGTTAGCGAGGTTGTTGGCAATGATGTCCTGACGCCCCAACTCTCGCACCATCCCAGTGGTCGCGTTGTAGAGCCCGCGTGTCATATCCGCCTTGATTATCGGCAGGGGAAAAAATGAGATTTAGAGCCTATGTAGGTTGCCATCAATTCTGAGGCAGATTCTTCGCTTCGCTCAGAGTGGCAAAGCCATAGGGCTGTCATGCTGAGCGAAGCGAAGAATCTCGTCGTTGATAAGAGTGACAAAATTTATGGTGACCTACTTATCTGTAACCCTGAAACGTTGGCGCGTTCAAGTTGCCAACCTGCTAACGTCTGTGAAGCGTGTTGCAGGATGAGATAAGAAACGGCGCAATTGAGGTGGGTATTCCCTCATAATCCTAACTATTTCGCGCTTCGCGTCGCAGAATGAGGCAGAGGAGCCGTGGCAATAGAATTGCGTCAACAGGCATCGGACAACTTAATACGGGCGCAACGGTTTTCCTCAAAAAAAATAGAGCAGGTTTCGCTCCGCCTCTCTGCCTCGGCCTGCTCAGCACCTCCTTGTTACGTTGCGCCCTCTTTTTTTTACGCCAAAGCCTCTCGCGCAAGTGGGAGGCTTTTTCCTTTGGACTCGCCTTTGGTATTTCCCCTGAGCGCCCCTCCATCGCCGCTGTAGCATGATGTCCGCGAACGGACGCAACCATAGAGGTTGCGGCTGCTTTCGTTAGTTTAGGAGATAGTTGACAATTTCCCCTCCTTGATGGTATATTATTGGGCGCGAGGAAAACCACAAGGAGGGGCTTTGTGCAGGTCCGTCTAATGATGTTCGTCTGCATCTTAGTCTCGTTCACGTGGGTGATGACGGTTTCGGCGCCTGAACGTCCTCCCAACATCATCCTCATTCTCGCGGACGATCTTGGCTGGGGCGATGTAGGTTTCAACGGCAGGACGGAGTGGGGCACGCCGAACCTTGACCGTCTGGCGCAGCAGGGGACGGTGTTTCGGCGGTGGTATGTTGGCACGCCCATCTGCGCTCCGAGCCGCGCCGTGCTGATGACGGGCAAGTATACTATCCATTGCAACGTGACCACGAATAGTGGCGACCTCCCCGCGGAAGAGGTCACCATCGCTGAAGCCCTCAAAAAACAGGGCTACGTTACTGCGTTGTTTGGCAAGTGGCATCATGGTCGACCGCGATCGGGCAATGCCAGTTACGTCCACCCAATGGATCAGGGATTTGACGAGTTCTTCGGCTTCACCAACGCGCGACACGCGTGGGAACACTTCCCCAAAGAACTCTGGCACGGGCGCGAGATGAAACCCGTCAGCGGCTATACTGCCACGCTGTTCACCGATAAAGCCATTGACTTCATCACGCGCCACAAAGCCCGCCCGTTCTTCCTCTACCTCTCTTACACTGAGCCGCACTTTTTTATTGAAGCCCCCGAAGAGGACGTAGCGCAGTTTCGAGGGAAGTTCGAAGAGAAAGACCCCGCCAGACCTTACAACGCCATTTACGCGGCGATGATTACGCGGCTGGATAAAGAAATCGGGCGGTTGATGAAAGCGCTGGACGATTTGGGGCTGGCGGAAAACACGCTCGTCGTTTTCAGCAGCGACAACGGGGCGACGTTTGAGGCAGGCAATCAGGGCGCGTCGAACTACCACGACAGTAACCGCCCCCTGCGCGGGCACAAGCGCAACCTGTGGGAAGGCGGCATCCGCGTGCCTGCGGTGGTGCGCTGGACGGGGCGGATTCCAGCGGGCAGAGTGTCAGACGACATCGTTCACAACATTGACATCCTGCCCACTTTCCTCGCTGCTGCGGGCGCCGAGCCAGACCCTGCGTGGAAAGTGGACGGCATCAACTTACTCCCCGTCTGGACGGGCGCAGCGCCCCCTCCCGACCGCACCCTGTTCTGGGAGTGGCGCGCCGAAGGCGGCAACCAAATCGCCGCCATGCGCGGTAACTTCAAGTTGGTCATCACTGGCAACAACCCGCCTGAGCTGTTCAACCTCGAAACCGACCCCGCCGAACGTCGTCCCATCAACGCCGAACACCCCGCCCTCGTGCAGCAACTCCGCAAGGAACTGACGGACTGGTTAGCGAGGGAAGCGGAAGCGGCGAAGTGAGGGAAGACGGCTCGGTCGGGCGACACTGGGAGCCTATCCGAAAACCTTGCTATTTCCTTTACCAAGAGGACCGCAGAGGGTTGTTGGCTGGCTCTGGACCTCCCCCGACCCCTCCTTGGCAAGGAGGGGAGAGCTTTCGGAGAG
>JANWYM010000447.1 GCA_025055355.1 Abditibacteriales bacterium | reverse complement strand
AAGGTCACGATTGAACACGGGCACGGCAACAAACTCAGCAACGATTACGCCTCGACGGCTTACTGGTATCAAATCGAACCGCACGCGCCGTTCCCGAAGTTCCCGCCGGTGGCGGCGCGATTGCCGCGACCGGACGAGCCGACCTACGTTTTCAAGAAGGCGGGCAAGAAACGTTAGGCGATTGGAGGAAGTGAACAGCGATGCCTGAAAGCATTCTCATCGTCGAAGACGAAGAATCCATCGCCGAGTCTTTAGGTTACAACTTAAAGCAAGAAGGTTACGAGGTTGCCTTTGCCTACGACGGCACGGAGGCGCTGCTCTTGGCGCGGCGGCTTCAACCTGACCTGGTTCTGCTCGACCTCCTGCTGCCCGGCGTGGATGGGCTGGCTGCCGGGAGCGGTTTCAGCGAGCCATTGGCGTGAAGGTGCAGAACTGGCCTGACGACGTTCTCCGTGATGGCGCCTTGCGTCAACCGTGGTTAGATTGGCGGCGCAACAACATCACCGCCGTCGTCAAAGCCGTCAGCGAACGAGTGCGCGCCATCAAACCGCAGGTCAAAATCTCCGCCGCCGTGTTCCGCAACTGGAGCACCGACCGCGACACGGTGGGGGCAGGACTGGAAACTCTGGTGCGAGCAGGGCTACCTCGATTTCGTCTGCCCGATGGACTACACCGCAAGCGACCCCCAGTTTGAAAACTGGGTGAAACTGCAAAAGGTCTGGGCGGGCAAAACGCCCGTGTATCCGAGCATCGGCGCGAGCGCGGCGCGTTCCACGTTGAGCGTGGACCGCGTCATCGGGCAAATCATCATCACCCGCCGACACGATACGAGGGGTTTCACCATCTTCAACTACGGTGTGACGGAGGCGCGAGACTTACTACCGATGCTGGGCAAGGGAATCACGGCGAAAAGACCTGTCAATGAATGAAAAGCGGATGAGCGAAGTCTGTTGACCGCAGCGAAAGGGGAGCGAGAGGAAACAGCCGCAGAGGACGGGACGCGCTGGGGCTTTCCGTGCGGCGCGGGTCTGTGACCCCGCCGCGGTGTTTGACCGAAGGTCTTCCTTCGGATAGGATATGTCTTGTCCTATGATGCTCCCCCGGACCGCTCCCTTTGCGTTCTCGGCGGTGAACAGATTTCGTTGACAGTTTAGGAGGGAATGATGATGAATAGAGACAACACCCTGTCCCGTCGTGATTTTATTGAAAAAGCGGCGACGATAGGAGTGATCGGGATGGCAGCGCCTGCCCTATCTGCCGCAGGCGTACCAGGACAGAGTAAACCCGTAAGCCCCAACAGCCGCATTCACCTCGGACTTATCGGTTGCGGCAGCATGGGACGCGCCAACCTCCACCACTGCGCCCAGTATCCCGACGTGGTGGTCACGGGCGCGTGCGATGTCTGGAAGGAGCGGCGCGATGCCACCGTCGCACAGTTCAAGGACAGCTGCAAACCTTACAGCGACTTCCGCGAGATGCTCCAACAACCCGACCTTGACGCGGTCATCATCGCCACCCCTCCGCACTGGCACGCGCTCATGGCGATTGCCGCCTGCGAAGCGGGCAAAGATTTCTACCTGCAAAAGCCGATGACCCTGCACCTCGCGGAAAGTTTGGCGGTGCGCAACGCCGTCAAGCGGCACAACCGCATCACGCAAATCGGCACGCAAATTCACGCCTCGGAGAACTACCGCCGCGTGGTGGAGTTCATCCGCTCGGGGAATCTGGGCAAGGTGGGCGTGGTGCGGACGTTCAACGTGATGAACCAAGGTCCCGAAGGCGTGGGGCATGACCCGAACCCCATCCCACCCCCCGGCTTGGACTGGAACTTCTGGTGCGGACCCGCCCCCCTGCGCCCCTACAATTCCATCCTCGTCCGCGACGCCTATTATCACTCCTCTTGGATGGATTACAGCGGCGGCTGGACGCCCGGCATGGCGCCGCACATCATTGACCTGCCCGTGTGGGCGCTCGACCTCGGCTATCCGCTGCACACCAGTTGCTCCGGCGGGCGCTTCATCATCAAAGACGACGGCGATGCCTACGACCACATGGAGATTCTCTGGCAGTATCCGAACCTGACGATGACATGGATGAGTTCGCTGACCAACAGTTACGGCTTCGACCTGCACGGCGAACCCATCCCGCAACGGCGGCTGGGCATCTACTTCCACGGCACGAACGGAACGCTCTACGCCAACTACGGCATGTTCAAAGTCATCCCCGAAGGCGACAAGATGAAGGGACTTGAAGCGCCGCCCAAGTCCATCCCGCCCTCGCCCGGACACGAGCGCGAATGGCTTGACTGTATCAAGTCGCGCCAGCAGCCCAGTTGCAGCGTGTTCTACCACGTCAAGGTGGACGTGCCTATCGTGCTGGGGCTGCTCTCCTACAAACTGGGGCGTTCCGTGCGCTTCGACCCCCAGACGGAGCAAATCATCGGCGACAAAGAAGCCGCGCGCCTGGCGAAGCCGGAGTATCGCCCGCCATGGAAGTTCCCCGACAAATACCTCACGCACGACCTGCTGAAGCGCGGGGTGTAGAGAGGCGGAAGTTGCTCATCTTCTGCCAACGGATGAAAAGTCCCAACGGATAAAAGCTGGAAAACTGTCGCATCCGTTGGGACCTTTCATCCGTTGGCAGGAGAATATGCCCAGAGAGGAGCACGGAGTCCCATGCCCCGACGCGCCCATCTCACCCGTCTGGCGAAACTCCTATCTCGCCTGAGCCACCGCCGTCCTTACACTGCCAAACAACTTGCCGCTGCGTTCGAGGTAAGCGAACGCACCATCCGCCGCGATATTAACCTCTGGCGCGAGGCGGGCGTGCCGATTAACGCGGACGACAAAGGCTACCACCTCGACCGCAACGCGGGGTTCTTTCTCCCGCCCCTCAACCTGCTCACCGAAGAAGTCGCCGCCCTCAAAGTGGCGGGGCACGCGACCCTACTCAACCGTGGCGCGCCGTGGGCGCAGCCGCTGCAAGCCGCGCTGGACAAAATTGACGCTGCCCTCTCCGACCAGCAATCCGACCGCAGCCGCCGCCTCGCTAACGCTGTCCTCCTCCATCCCGCGCAAACCGACCGACTTCCATCTCCACTCATCCGCCAGTTAGAGGAAGCCATTGCCGACCGCGCCACTGTGCAAATCCTCTACAAAGCCCTCGAAGCCGACCGCGCGGAGTGGCGCACCGTAGACCCGCACAAAATCGCCTTCTTGCGCCACGCCTACTACCTCGTCGCCAAATCGCATGGCACGCGTCGGTTCATCAACTACCGTCTGACCCGCATCCACAAAGTAGAGCGCACTGGCGCCACCTTCCGCCGTGACCGCGAGGGACTGCGCAAGCATCTCTCCAGCGGCAGCCCCTTCGGCGGCGAACCGATTCGGCTCAAACTCCGCCTCACCGGTCGCGTCGCCCTCCTTGCCCAAGAAAACCGCTACTTTCCCCACCAACGCACCGCCCGCCAACCCGACGGCAGCGTGTTGCTGACCGCCTGCGTCAACCCCCACGACGCCCGCCTCCAAACGCTCGCCTGGGGAGACGAGGCGGAGGTCATAGAGCCAGCGGACTTACGCCATGAGGTCGCCGCCATCGCGTGGCGAATGATGGAGAGATACAGATGAGATGGTTCATGGTCACTGGTCACTTTTTTTGCGTGGGCGGACACATACGTTGTCAGGGGGGTGCGGTTAAAATATAGGACGTGAAGCGCAAACTGGACAATCTGTCCCTTGCCCACGACCCACGCGCTGCCGAATGGTCAGCCCTGTTGGACTCATGGCTGAGAGCAGAGTGGGACGAGGCAGAGGCGCGGAAGTGGGAGGGGTGGGTGTTGGACGAGGTGAATCGGCAGAAGTTACCGCGAGGTGAGAATCATGGAAACTGTTCATTGACGAAGAAACCATGACCAGCGGGACGATGACCGAGTTCGACCATCTCAAGCCCGGCGTCATCTTACCGTGCGTGGAAACTATGGCTCGCTCTTGCCTTCAGATACCCGGAAGGTTCTCCACAGGGGCGATTTGGAGTTCTTTGCACAACTGAAAATGCGGGTCCATAGGAGTAGATCCTGTCTAATGCACCTTCAAACGGGAGGACGGTCAGAAATTCC
>JANWYM010000446.1 GCA_025055355.1 Abditibacteriales bacterium | reverse complement strand
CATGCAAGAAAAAAAGTCGTAAGGTCATGTGAGGGAGGACTGAATGACACCACGCATCGCAGCGGCGGGTTGCATCGCGGTCATTCTCATTGTCGGAAATGTTTGGGGCGAGGGCGCGCCGCCCGCGGCGGAGCCCCCAACCGACCGCCCGTTGACGTTGGAGGAGTCCATTCGCATCGCCTTTCAGAACCATGGCGACATCGGCGTCGCGCAGGAGCAGTGGGTCGGCGCTAAACAGCGAGTGATCGCCACCCGCGCCCTCCTGTTTCCGCAGATTGAGACCACCTTCAGTTTCCAACGCAACAATCTGCGGCGCATCGGACAGACCTTGACCCAACAGGGGTTCGTGGTAGGATCAATCACCTCCCACACCCTCACGCATCGTTACGAGACGATCCTGTCGCAGACCATCTGGGACATGAACCGAACGCGCACGCTCGTGCGCCAGGCGAAGGCGGGGGTGTTGGGCGCGGAGGCGGGCATCGGGCTGGCGCGCACGACCGTCGCCTTCGATGTGGCGAACGCCTACTTCGAGCAACTGCGGCGGGAGAAACTCCTCGCCTTAGCGAAACAGCAGGTCGAGCAGGCGAAGAAGCACCTGGAGATGGTGCAAGCGCAGGTGGACGCAGGCATGGCGGCGCGGATTGACTTGAACCCGGTGCGCGTCGAACTCAAGCAAGCCGAGTTCAATCTGGTGTCTGCCGAGAACAACGCCCGCATCGCCGCCACCAACTTTCGCAACGCGTTGGGGCTGGACCGAGGCCCTGCCCTCAAGTTGGAGGACGTTCCCGATGAAGTGCCATCCTCAGTGGGAAGTTTGGAGGATTACATCGCTCAAGCCCTGCGCTGGCGCCCCGACCTCGCGCAGGTGCGCGCCAGCGTGCAACAGGCGGAGGCGTCGCTCACTTTAGCCAAAATCAACGCCCGCCCGCAAGCCAGCATCACCGGCAGTTATACCTACGGGCTGGGCGACTCCCCCACGCAGCGGCAACTTTTTCTGCTGGGGTCATTGACCATCCCGATCTTTAGCGCGGGGGCGTTGCAGGCGGACGTCGCCGAAGCGCGCGCCAATCTCGAAAGCAACAGAATCCGCTTGCGGCAGCTGACGAAGGACGTCGCCGCCAACGTCGAGGCGGCGTATTCTAACCTCGTCAGCGCCGTGGAGCGCATCACGGCGGCGAAAGCGTTGGTGGAATCGGCGCAGGAGAACTTAGCCGCTGCGAATGAGAAGTATCGTCTGGGCGTGGGCATCGCGCTGGAGATCGTCGACGCGCAGATTCAGTTCTTCAGCGCGCAGAACAGCGCGGCGGAGGCGTTATACGACTATCACATCGCCAAAGCCAACCTCGACCGCGCCATCGGCGTCTGGGCAGCGGCACGAGGGCAAGCGCAACTGAGGGTGAGACGACCGGTGACCGGTGACCAGTGAGCAGTGGGGGTCCCGAACTCGTTCGGGGCTTTATAACTGCGCTCATGGGAGACCCGAACCCGTTCGGGACGAGAAGGGAAGTGTCATCAGATGATTAAGAGGATTAGCGCCATTTTCATCGTGTTAGGCGTTCTCATCGGAGGCGGTTGGGCGTTCGTGAAGCGGCGAGGGAATAACACCCCGCACCCGGAAGTCAAAACCGCCGTGGTGGAAATCGGCAGCGTGCGCAGCACGGTGTCGGCTACCGGAACGCTGCAGCCGTTTACGATGGTAGAGGTGAAATCTAAAGCCGGCGGCAAGGTGATTAAGATGGCGGTGGAGGAAGGCACGCGCGTCAAGCCGGGGCAACTCATCTGCCTCATTGACCGCGAGGATAACGAAGCCGCCTACAACCAAGCCCAAGCGGACGTGCGCGCCGCCGAGGCAGCGGTGCGGCAGGCGCGGGAGAGTTTGCGCTTCCAGAGCACGACGCTGACGCCGCAGATTCAGCAAGCCCAAGAGGCGCTGGCGTCGGCGCGAGCGCGGCTGCGGCAGGCGGAGGAGTCGCTCGAACTGCAAAAGCGGACCTCGGAAATTCAAGTCAAAGAAGCGCAACATGCCCTCGCCGCCGCCAAAGCCCGTCTGGAGCAAGCCGAACAACAGGCGAAGACCCAGCCGCTGTTGACCAAAGCCACTATTGAACAAGCCCAAGCCAACGTCGCTTCCGCAGAAGCCAACTTGCGGTCGGCGGAGGAAAACTTTTACATCGTCAAGAACGCTCAACTCCCCCAAGACAGAGCCTCGGTGCAAGCCACCGTTGACGAAGCGCAGTCGAACCTCGAAACGGCGAAAAAGGAACTGGAGCGGCTCAAAGAGTTGCTGGCGAAAGGCTTCGCCTCGCAAAGTCAGGTGGACGCCGCTGAGAACCAGGTGGTGGCGGCGGAGGCGCGGCTGAAGACCGCGCGGGCGCGGCTCATGACGCTGCAAGAGGAGCAGGAAGCGCTGCTGCGCGAGGCGCAGATCCGCGTGGATGCCGCCAAAGCCACGCTCGCCCAAGCGCGCGCTGCCCTGACTAACGCGCAAACCAACGCTTACTTGGACGAGTTGCGTCAGAAGGACCTCGAAGCCGCCCGCGCCAGTTATGAGCAGGCGAAGATCGCCCTCGAAAACGCCGAAGCCAACCGCAAGCAGGTGGCGATGAAGCAAGCCGAGGTGGAAACCGCCCAAGCCGCCGTGCGGCAGGCGGAAGCGTCGCTTAAGAGCGTGCAGGCTAACGCCATCCAAAACAGGGTGCGCGAGCAGGATGTAGCGCAGGCGATGGCGCGCCTCATCCGCGCGGAGGTGCAGGCGCGCAACGCCAAAACCAACCTCGACCAGACGACGGTGCTGGCGCCCCGCGAGGGCATCATCGTCAAAAAATTTGTGGACGAAGGCACCATCATTCAATCGGGCCTGTCAGCGTTCTCCTCGGGGTCGCCCATCGTGCAGTTGGCGGACACCTCGCGGATGTATGTGGACGCCCAGGTGGACGAAGCCGACATCGCCCTGATTGAAGAGGGACAAGAGGTCACCATCACCCTCGACGCCTATCCCAACTCCCCCAAGATGGGCAAGGTGCGCAAGATCTTCCCGATTACCGAAGTCATTCAAAACGTCACTTACATCCACGTGCAGGTGGAGATTGACCCCGCCGATGTGGATGAACGGCTGCGCCCGGGTATGAACGCCACCTGCGAGTTTCTCATCGAGGAGAAGCATAACGTGTTAACGGTGCCCAGCGAAGCCGTGAAGGACATCGGCGACCAAACCGAAGTGACGGTCATCAAGGACCCGAAGAAACCTCTGTGGGAGGAGAGTAATCAGGAGAAGCGCAAAGTCGAAGTCGGTCTGCGCGGCGACGAGCGGACAGAAATCCTCAAGGGCTTGAAGCAGGGCGAGACCGTCGTCACGCAAATCATCCAGCCTATCACAGCGCAGCCGATGGGCGGCATGGGCGGTCCGCCGCGCGGTCCGATGGGCGGCATGCGCTTTGGGCGGTAAAACGAAGAGGGTCAATGGTTGATGGTTAATGGGTCAAACCATTGACCATCAACCATACGATCATGACTAGTCAGGAGGAAGGGCATGAAAAGGTTCGTTGTTAGTTTAGCGATGGTTGGGTTGATGCTGCCGGTGTCGGTGTGGGCGCAAGGTGGCGGTGGGGGCTTCGGCGGCGGGGGTCGGCAGCCGTCGCCCAAGATGCAATTGGGGCGGCTGCTGCGCGACATTGGTGAGTTGGAGAAGGCAAACAAGAAGCCCCTGACGAAGGAGCAAGCCAAGAAAATCGTCGCCGCCATCAAGCCGTGGGAGAAGAAACCGAAGATGACGGACGAAGAAGCCAAAGCCCTGCGCAAGACGATTCACGACATCCTGACCACTGCCCAGAAGAACGAACTGGACAAGATGGCGGCGCAGAACCGGCGCATGGGCGGTGGCGGTCCAGGCGGCGGGGGCTTTGGCGGCGGTCCAGGTGGCTTCGGCGGGCCTGGTGGGGGCGGACCTGGTGGCGGCGGGGGCTTTGGTGGCGGTCCAGGTGGCTTCGGCGGGCCTGGTGGGGGCGGACCTGGTGGCGGCGGGGGACAGCCGAGCCCTCAGCAGCAACAGCAGTTCCGCCAGACCATGCAGAAGATGCAGGAGTTCTTCAAAATCTACAACCCCTTCTATCCGCCGGAC
>JANWYM010000445.1 GCA_025055355.1 Abditibacteriales bacterium | reverse complement strand
TGCCTCCTCTTCCCTTACTTCCCCTTGCTCCCTCTTACTTCCCCTTACTTCCCCCTCCTTCCCCTTATAACCATGAAAAAACCAGCCGCTTTCCTCATCACTATCCTCGCTCTCGCAGGCGCGTTCTGGTTTGGGTTGCGACAACAACCATCGCAGCCAACTCAGCCAACTCAGCTAACTCAGCCAACCGAGCCAACCTCAGCCGAGTCCAGCCCACCCCAGCCACCTCAGCCGAGCGACCCCACGCCGCGCCCGCAGGAGCAAATCCTCTGGACGATGGTGGACGCCGCGCGCGTCGGTGACGTGCAGGCTTACCTCGATTGCTTCACCGGCGACCTGCGGGCTCGTTTGCAGAAAACGGTGGAAGAAGTCGGCGAGGCGAAGTTCGCTGATTATCTGAAGCGTACCAGCCATGAACCTAAAGGCTTGGTCGTGCGCGTCTCCGAAATCGAGACCGTCAGCGCGAGTGAGATGAAAGTGCCGCTGGAATACGTTTACGCCGACCGCAACGAGGTGCAAGTCCACCGCGTCATCCAAGTCGGCAACGAGTGGAAGATTAGCGGCGTGGAGCAGACGCAGCGAATTAAGACGCTGATTCCTTACGGGACAGAGGTGTTTCCACTGAATCGTCCATGATGATGGGAGTGACGACGAAACTCCCTGGCGTGGCGAGCGCAGCGCAGCCGTCCCCTCCGCGAGGAGATAGCTTTGCTTCCTTCCTCACAACCGCTGCGCTTCTCGGAATGACAGGCACTTTCACCGGAGAGGGAAAGGGGTCGAGGGAGGGGAAAGTTGGATGAAATGATTGGAAGGCATTCTTCCCTAACTTACTCCCGTGACCGCCAGCACCACGGGTCGCACCTCCGTGTGCGCTGAAACGATGTCAATCGTGTGAATCACCTTCTCAGGATGCGGGTTCTGCCACTCCCACACCGATAGCAACAACAACGCCCCCGATGCTGTGCGCCCCAGCCAAGCGATGTCGGCGCGGCTGCCGCCGAGGCGGTCGTTCCAGTCCACGATGTTTTTGCGGTAGAGCAGCGGCACGCGCTCGCGGGTGCCATCGGCGTAGGTGATGACGTATTCGCCAATCCGCTGCGGGTCGGCGGCGGCGCGGTCATACATCGTTTCAGCGGTGTGGCGCGGCTTGCTGGTCGTGTGGAGGAAGAACAAACTCTTCACCTGCGCGCCGACGGGGATTTGATAGACCCGAGACGGCAGCGCGGTCGGTGGGTCCTCATCGTTTGCCAACCCGATGCCAGCAAAGCCGCGATGCTGCAGTGGATTGATGACTGCAAACGGAATGCCCCTCAACCACTGCACGCCCGATGGCAAATCGCCGAAGGCGCGGTCAGGGAGGGTTTCTATCTGCGTCAAGTTAGGTTCGATGGTTTCAAGGCGGGCGTTGGCGTGAGCGGATAAATCTAAAACGTGAAACGTGAGGCGTGAAACGTGATGTCCGGTCACTGACAACTGTTCACTGGTCACTGGTAACTGAAACAGTCGGCGGAACTCCTGCGTCGGGTGATAAGGGACTTGCTCCAGCGGCGGTTTTTGTGTGCTCCATGCATTTTCGGCGGTCAGCACAATCGCGCTCATCATTTCAGGCGTGTCGGCGATGTCTCTGGTATTCCACCAACTGGTGCCGGAGTAACCCTCGACGCCGTGTTCACGCGCTAACTCGCTGAAACGAAAAAGCGCGTAGAGGTTATACCAGCCGCAGGCGATGACCTTGAAGCCGTGCTGTGTGAAGTAGCGCAGCGAGGGATGGTCGGCGCGCGGCGCGTAGCGCCAGTCGCAGATGATGATATCCTTCGGCAGCAGCGGCGTGGCGAGCGCGGTGTTGAACGGTGGACCGCCGTTGTGTTCCGCGAGCAATTGGTCGCCCCACATCAGCGTCGTCAAGCCGCGTTCCTTAAGCCAGCCGTGAAGTTTGATGACCTCGTTGGCAAACAGTTCATGCGGCGGCGTGCCTTGGCAGCGTTCGCACAGTGCGAGGTCGCCCCTGCCGTATTCGGTGATTTCATCATGCCCGATGTGAAAGGAGCGCGGCTGGAAGACCTCGATGACTTCCTCGAACAGGTCGAAGACGAGTTTGTAAGTATCAGGGTGCGACGGGCAGTAAGCGGGGCGCGGCGCCTCACGGCGATGCACTGCGTTGGGGTTCTCCGCCAGATGCCTGTATGCCTCCTGCCGCAGCACGTAATCGAAGTGTCCGAACGTCTGCACCTGCGGGATGACCTCAAAGCCGCGCTGTTTGGCGTATTCCACGAGCGATTTCATCTCCGCCTTGCTCATCGCGTCGGGCGCGGCAACCTTCGGATGCCGCTCATACTGGAGCCAGCCGTCCACTTCAATCATCAGCGTGTTGTATTTGAGCAGGGCAAACACCTCCACCAGCCGCTTGAACTTCTCCCCGTCGCCCCGACGCGGTGCAATGAGATGCCAGGCGCGGATTCTCTGGTCGGGGTAATCTTCAATCCTCACGCCGGGGAGGACGAGTTTGCCGCTGACCGTTTGCAAAACCTGCCGCAGCGTTTGCACACCGTAAAGCGTTCCGCGTTCGTCTGCGCCCATCAACGTCACGCGTTTCTCGCTCACGTTCAGGCGATAGCCTTCAGGCGGCAACGGGCTGCTCAACGACGGTGACTCAAAAACAATGCACGTTCCCCTCCTCGGAGGCGTCGTCGTCAGGCGGAGCGTTTTGCCCGTTCGCGCTTTGATGTCGTCCTGAAGCACCTGGACGGCGAACGCTTCCAGCGGCTTGGGGTTTCTGGGCGGGACAATGGTTGTCTCCGAGGAAATGACGAACCTCTGGGAAGTCCACTCCACCCGCTGCGGCTGCGGGATGACGATTGGCGTCCCGAACCGGTGCGGGCTTTTGCCCTCAGTCCCGACAGGGGAGGAAAGCGTCTGCATGTTGCGCACAGCGGAGGTTGGGTCCGCCGCAAAAATCAAATGCCCAAACTGCTGCGGCGCGTGAAACGTTTTGCCCTCCAGGTAAGCCCACGTGGAGAACTCCTCACCCTCGGTGCGGCGGTCGCGGGTGAAGTTGATGCCCCACACGGTGCCAGCGCGCGGGGGTGCCGCCAACTCCGCCAACGGGAGCGCCAACTCTACCACCCAGCGGTCGTTGCCGACGGAGGCTTTCGCCGTCCATCTAAGTTCACTCACGCCAAATGGATTGTTGCCGCGCCAGTCGGTGTTCAAGCCGCGCGCGGAAGTTCTCGCCGTATAGCGTGTGCCGTTGGCGTTGACGACGAGGTGATGATACGTCTGATGGTTGTGCTGCGGGTCAACGAAAACCTCCACCGCATCGTCCAGAAACACCGGTTCGCCGTCGCGCGTGCGGGTGCGCTTGAGGGCGGCGGGCTTGCTTTCAAAACAGACGAAGGCGAGGTAAAGGTGCTGGTCATCATAAGCCGCATACACCGTCGTTTGCTCTTTGACGAACGCGCCGCCGCCGCCCAGCAGGTAAAACGGCTGCGCCGTCGCTGCCGACTGCCACACCGCGTCATCGAGTTTTCCGTCCAACGTGGGCGGCGCCGTTGTTTTCGGCGCGATGAGGTCGGGCGGCTCGCTCACGTCAATCAGCGTCACGTCATCAAACCACGCGACACCCTGCGCGGTGGTGATGAGAGAAACCTTGAAATGCCTCGCGTCCGCGCCGGTGCGGAACGTCCCGCTCACCGTCGTCCAGTCCGACGCAGTTCCCTCGGCGACTTTGTGCGTGACGTAGGCCGTCGTTCCCTTGCGGAACTCATACACGAGAACGAGATAAGGCGCGGTGCTTTTGACGCGGCACGCGAAGCGATACAGATGATGCCGCCGCGCCGCTATCGGCTCCTGACTCGCCCGCACCCATGCGGGTTGGGGTGAATCGTTCGTGATGCGGAGCGACGTTTTGCCCGACGCCTTTTCCGTCGCGTCCAAAGCGACGGAGCCGCGCGCGCCTTGTTGCGTGTGGACTTCGATCGTCCAGTTCTCCGCCGCGTCGTCGCGCGCGGTTTCAAAGCCGGGGTTTTCGATGAGGTTGGTCTGCGCGCGGACGGGAGAGGTGAGACAGACGAGGCAGAGCCACGTGACCAGACACTTCACAATCGTCCTGCTCATAAACAACAGGGAC
>JANWYM010000444.1 GCA_025055355.1 Abditibacteriales bacterium | reverse complement strand
TCGTTTTACTGGTATCAGGAGGTTATCAGGACGAACGGGAGGAGTTTAAGCGGCAAAGGGTGAGGGCGCTGGCGCTACCAGACAGATATCCAGTCGCAAGCGAAACAAAACGGGGTGTCCGTGAGGTCCTCGGCGCCTTCGGCGTTCTCGGCGGTGGAAAGGATTCTTCTTCACCCCGTCGAACACTCCTCGCGGTGATGTCGCGTGGACAAACTGTTTGCCTACGGCACGTTGGTTAACCCCGAGGTGGTGAAGCAAGTCGTGGGGCGCGCCCTGCCGATGCGCGAGGCAGTGCTGCACGGTTACGAGCGGGTGCGCCATCCGCGTTTGTTCTACGCTTCTGTGCAGCCGAACCCCAACGCCAAAGTCGAAGGACAGCTCATCGAGGGGATTGACGACGCGGCATGGCAGGCGTTGGACGAATACGAGGGACCTTACTACGAAAGGAAACTCGTGCCAGTGGATGTCGGCGACATCTCGCGGGAGATGGTGGAAGCGTTCGTCTACGTTCACACCCAACAGGACACGCCCATCACGACGGCAAAAGAGGAAGACTACCGCGACGTTCATCCCACCGAACGGGTCGCCTGGAGAGTCCTCAAAGTCACTTGCTTGGCGCTGGTCGTCTTCGTCCTCATCAGCGGCATTGTCGCGGGCGTGGACTTCGTGCGTTTCGGCGGCGGGGCGGTCTATTACGACGCCGCCCGTGTCATCCGACGCGATGACCGCAGTTTCACGCTGCGCATCACCCACCTCGACCAGACCTATGAAGCCACCATGAGCCTCCGCGCCTACCGCCGCCGCTACGGGCGCTTGTATCCTTATGTCAATCAACTGGCGAAAGTCCGCTACCAAGTCGGGCGGGATGGGCGGAGCGTCAAGTTGCTGGACGTGGAACTGATTTGGCCTGGCGGCGGGGGGAACGAATGATGAGGCATGTTGTTGAACCCGACCGCATCATCACGCCGCACATCGCCGCCCTCGCGGAGACGGATGGACTACGTTATGGGGTTGTTCCATGAGAACCTGCGCCGCTATGTCAACGGAGAGTCCCTGTTGAGTGTGACTGATGAGCGGAAGGGATTAGGAAGTTGACATCTTTTCCATCTTCCGATATAATGAAAGCGGCAATTCAGCCCTGTGGGGGTGACTGGTTTCGACGGAGAGACGGGGGCACGGGTGGCGAGCCGAGTGCCGCAGACTCGTAAAACGGCGGAACCTTCGATAAGTGCCAATCAAGAGTTGGCTCTCGCTGCGTAATTAAACGCGGCGCGTTCCCCCTGTTGTCGCCGGTGCGATAGGGTCGGAACGTCATAACATCGGCTACCTGCCGCCTGTCGTCCGTGCAGGCAGCGGGGACATCGCAGCGGAATAGTTCTCACGGGGTTGGTTCGCGGACCGCCGGGAGAACGAAACCCAACCGCGAACTACGCTCGTAGAAGCCAGTGCTGACATCTCTGCGGACGGGGGTTCGATTCCCCCCACCTCCACCAAGCCGAGACCACAGACCACGAGACAATAGCTCATTGCAAATTTCCAATGAGACCACAGGTCATGTGGTCAGGAGTCAGTGGTCTGTGGTCTCTTACATGGCAGCCTTCGCCGCAGCCGAGAAAGGAGAATGTCGTGCATCGGACCTTCGCTCTTTGTCTCGCGTTATTCACCACGTTGAGCGGCATCGCCCTGCCAGCGGAAGCCGCATCGTCCCAATCGCGCAAAAGGACCTCAACCTCTTCGGCGGTCCAGCGCAAGTCCAAAAAATCCCAGCGTTCTGTCAAATCCTCCCCACGTCGTCGCGTGGCGTCTAAAGCCAAGCCGAGTAAGAGTAGGAAACTGGTGCAGGCGAAGAAATCGCGCCCCCAAAGCAAGGCGACATCCAAATCGCGCGTCGCTGTCAAAACCTTCAAGCCGAAAGCGACGGTGTCCGCTCCCAAACCCGAATCGTCCGCGAAGAGCGCTTCTAAACCGGTTTTCCTAAAGGCGCCCAAAACGGAGGACGTTCAGACGAACAACCCCAAACTCACCGCGCCGTCTCTGACGCCGACGGTAGCGGAGGCTGCCCTTGTCGCGCCAAAATCGTCGGACGCACCAGCGACCGATACGAAGGCGGAACCAGCCACAGAGCCAGTCGCCACTGCACCGACGCCTGAACCGTCCAAACTGACCTTGACAGCCGCACCGCAGAAAGTCTTTGTAGCGGGAAACGAATTCGCCCTGCCCGCGCCGGCGAAGTTGGTGAAAGATGAACTCCTTGCCCCGCTTGCCGATGCGCTGACGCAATTGGGCGCCAAGGTGGAGTTTCGGGCGGAGGATAAGTCGCTGCACATCGAGTCCGCAGCGGGCAAACGCCTTTCGCTCTATGCTGACAACCCGAACGTTATCGTAGACGGTAGGAGCGAAACGCTCTCCGTTGCTCCCACTTTCGACGGCGCGCGATTTCTCCTGCCGACGATAGCGACGGCGAAAATGTTAGGCTACGCTCTCCGCACAGACAGAACCGGCGCGCTCCACATCTATCCGACGCTGACGGCAGTGCAAGTGACGCCTACCGAGCAAGCCGTTGAGGTCAAGATGATTCTCACTGCGCCGGTGAAATACACCCATAACACACTGCAAGACACCGCGAGCAAAGTTTACGTCGACCTCGTCCAGACGGTGCTGGCGATACCGCCGGGCGAAGCGTGGAAAGGCACCGGCGAGGTGCAGCGCGTCCGTGTCGGGCAGTTCAGCAGCGAGCCGCCCATCGCGCGCGTGGTAATGGACATGACGCGGATGTTGGGCTACACCGTCAAGGTTCCCGAGAGACCCAACGAGGTCGTCATCGCTCTCAGCCTCGCCGCCATGCCGCCCGCGCCGCTCCCGCCGATGCCGAACGTTGTTGTCGAAGGTGATGAACTCAAAGACGTGAAAATCGTCGTGGACGCGGGGCATGGTGGCAAAGACCCCGGCGCCAGTAGCCGCAACGGAACACTGGAGAAGTTCCTCACGCTGGACATTGCGTTGCGACTCCAGGAATGTTTGATGAAACGTGGCGCGACTGTCCTCATGACGCGCACGAACGACACTTATCCGACTCTCGCAGAACGCGTGCAGTTGGCGAATGGCAGCCAAGCCCACCTGTTTGTCAGCGTCCACGTCAATGCCGACGCCCGACCGGGCACCCAGTCCGGGACGATGGTGCTTTACGCCACGCCCCACAGCCTCCCGCTGGCGCGCAGCATCCTCAGCCGCTTGCTCCAAGAACTCCAACGCCCCGATAAGGGCATCCGCTACCGCCCCGGGCTTTACGTCTTGCGTCACACGGTTATGCCGTCGGTCATTGCTGAAGTGGCTTATCTGGACCATCCCGAGGAAGAGGCTTTGCTGAACGACCCCCATTTTCGCCAGCGCGCCGCTGAGGCGATTGCGTTGGGCGTAGTGGATTACGTGCAGCAATTCAGGAGATGAGAGGGTTCAACACTCGACGCCCACTCAATTGTTACTCTGGACGAAGCGAAGACCCTCGGAGAGACTTGAAGTTCTTCGCTTTGCTCAGAATGACAACGTGGGGCATTCCGCTGTTAGCGCTGGCGACGTTGAGCGGCTGTCGTCCGAAGCCGCCGACGCCGACAAAGACACCGCCGAAGGCTCCTCCCACCGCCGTCATCTATCTCATCAATGCTGAAACGGGTCGCCTCCAACCCGTGCGCGTGCCGCTGGAAACGGCAGAGGACGCAGACGCGGCAGTCAAAGCGCGTTACATTCTCACGCACTACCTCGACTTCACACCCACGCAGAAAGACTTAGATAAACCCTTCCCACCCAGCACGAGGTTGCTCGACCTACAAGTCAAGGACACAGTTGCCGTGGTCAACTTCAGCGAGGCATACCGCACGCCTCAATGGTGGGGCGGCACTGATCATGCCTACCTCGCTCTGCGCGCCCTCGTCAACACGCTCACGGAGTTGAAGGGCATCGAAAAGGTGCGCATCCTCATCGAAGGCAAAACCCCCGAGGACAAAGACTGTGGCGGGATTGAGGATTGGAGCCAGCCGCTGGAGCGGGATGAGAGCCTAATTAACGACTAAGCGCCTCTTCGAAAACTCTCCCCTTCTTATCAAGGAGAAGTCGCCAGAGGTTCACTCCCCT
>JANWYM010000443.1 GCA_025055355.1 Abditibacteriales bacterium | reverse complement strand
CGTCGGCAATTCCCACCCCCACGTCGGCAGCCGCAACAATCAGCGCGAACAGTTCTTCCCGCTGCAGCGGCGTGAGTTGCTTGGAATCGTCAAGCCCCGTGACCTTCCACTCCCTCGGCAACACCACAGCGGCAGCAACCACTGGACCCGCCAGTGGACCGCGCCCGGCTTCGTCCACGCCCGCGACGCGCTGCGCACCGTTGCGAAGAAGACGGTTTTCGTAGAGGCGAGAGGGCGGCACAGACAATCGGGAGGTGAGGAAATTGGGAAATCGGGAAACCGGGGAGTTAGGCAACGGCAGGGACGCAATCGCTAACGCCGGTGGAGGCTCCTGCATCACCGTTGGGGAACGGACATGGCTTGATCTGCTGCTTGCCCCCTTGCCCCCTTTCCCCCTTTCCCAGTTGCCTACGACACGATCCCCTTTGTCACCTTCATAAACACATCTTCCAGGTTCGTCTCCCGCTCGCGGAAGTCATCGGGGACGACACCATGGGTGACGAGAAGTCGCAGCAGTTCGCGGCGGTTTTCGCGCTCGCCGGTGTAGTCGAACGAGATCGTCAAGTTCTCGGCGGTCAGGTTTTTGACTGTTGGCTGCATGGACAAGAGTTTTATCGCCTGGTCGCGTTCCTCTGCGCTGAGGAATTTGACCTCGACGCCCAGCGCGCCTTGAACCTGTCGCATGATGTCGCTGACTTCCCCCGCTACCACCAACTGCCCCGTCTCCAGAATGGCGACCTTGTTACACAGGTCGGCGAGTTCGGGCAGGATGTGCGACGACACGAAAATCGTCTTGCCCATACTTTGCAGCTCCTTGAGCAGGGCGCGGATTTCAATGCGGGCGCGGGGGTCGAGCCCGGAGGCGGGTTCGTCGAGCAGCAACAACTTGGGGTCGTGCACCAGCGTCTTCGCCAGACAGAGCCGCTGTTTCATCCCGCGCGAGAGTTCTTCCACGTAGGCGTCGCGCTTCACCGTGAGGTCGGTCAGTTCCAGCACGTCGTCAATGATCTGCTTGCGCTTGTGGCGCGGGATTTTGTAGGAGGCGGCGAAAAAGTCGAGGTATTCCCACACCTTGATGTCGTCATACACGCCGAAGAAGTCGGGCATGTAACCGATGATTTTGCGCACTTCCAGCGGGTTTTTCGTGACGTCGTAGCCGTCAATGTAGACGGTGCCACTGGTCGGCTCCAGCAGCGTCGCCATGATTTTGATGGTCGTCGTCTTGCCCGCGCCATTGGGACCGATGAAGCCGTAGCAGTCGCCCGTCTCAATCGTCAGGTTCAAGTCCTTCACCGCCGTCAGGGTTTTGTATTGTTTCGTCAGGTGACGCACCTCGACCAACGCCATGGGGATCACCTCCCGCCAAGTTTCTCAAAACGCAGGCACGCTGCCCCCAGCAGCAGCGCCGCGCCGATGCCGTAAATCGCCACGCAGCCGACCCAACACATCTGCTGGGCGAACGTTGGCTCTCGGGCGCTGAGGGCAGAGTGATGCAGAGCAACTAAAGCGGCAAATGGATTCACTATGCCGAGCGCTGCTTCGATGAGGTCGCGCGCCGGCAGTTTCGAGTAAAAGAGTGCGTGGTAAAGCCATACGCCGACTCCGCTAGGCGGCCCCAACAGAATCAGCGCCGTCAGCGTGATAGCCACTGACGTCGCCGTGACCGTTTTGGAAAACAGCATTTTGCCTCCCTCCCCTCGAGGGAAGGGGAAGATGGTGTCAACAACTGCGTGACTTTTGAGTATATCACATTTTTTGCGGCGTCTCAAAACTCCCCCTGACGATCGCCTCGCGCGCGCGGCGCATCAAGTTCAGATAAAAGTGTAGGTTGTGATACGTCATCAACCGCGCGCCGAGGATTTCGCCGCACTTGACGAGGTGCCGCAGGTAGGCGCGAGTGTAGCCGCGACAGGTGAGGCAATCGCAGGCGGGGTCGAGCGGAGAAAAGTCCTCGCTGTATTGGTTGTTGCGGATGTTGATGCGCCCCTGACTGGTGTAAGCCGCCCCGTTGCGCCCCAGTCGCGTCGGGAGAACGCAGTCGAACATGTCCACGCCGCGCGCGATGCTGGCGAGGATGTCCTCAGGGTGTCCAACGCCCATGAAGTAACGCGGCTGGTCTTCGGGCAGATGCGCCAGACAGATGTCCAACATTTCCCACATCAACTCCTTCGGCTCGCCGAGGCTGAGTCCACCGATGGCGTAGCCGTCGAAGCCGAGGCGCACGGTTTCCTTCGCGCTGATCGCGCGGAAGGTCGCATCTGTGCCGCCTTGAACGATGCCGAACAACGCCTGGTCGGGACGCGAGTGCGCCGCCTTGCACCGCTGCGCCCACTGCAAACTGCGCTCCATGCTCGCCCACGTGGTCGTTCGGTCGGCGGGGTAGGCGACGGGTTCGTCGAATACCATCGCAATATCCACCCCTAACGCCTGCTCAATCTCCATCACGTATTCGGGGGTGAACTGGTGGGTCGTGCCGTCCACGTGCGACTGAAACGTCACGCCCTCATCCGTCACCTTCCGCAGGGCGGGCAAACTAAACACCTGATAGCCACCGCTGTCGGCGAGAATCGGTTTGCTCCAGTTCATAAACTTGTGCAAACCACCCGCCCGCGCAATCAGGTCATGCCCTGGACGCATAGCGAGATGGTAGGCGTTCGTCAGCACGATCTCCGCGCCCAACTGGTGCAACTCTTCCGACGTGATGGCTTTGACCGTGCCTTGCGTGGCTACCGCCATGAAACACGGCGTCCGCACGACCCCGTGCGGCAGCCTCAGCACACCCGCGCGAGCGTGCCCACAGGTGCGTTCGATTTGGAAAGAGAGACCAGATTGCATCACGGCTAAGCCACCGTCAGATCTCTGCTAAATGCTCATCCTCCAAATTCAGCCACCTCAACTCCCCCGCCGTCAACTCCACTTCCAGCCCCAGCGCCGAGGTGCGCATCTCTTCAATCGTGCGCGGACCGATGAGGGCGAAGGTGGGGAAGGGTTGACAGAGAACATAGGCGAGAGCAATTTGCGTTGCCGTCGTGCCTTTCTTCTTCGCCAACTCCTGCGCTCGCGCCAGACGCTTAAAGTTGTCCTCGTTGTGCCAGACGCGCACCATCTCTTGGTCGGAGATGTCCTCCCGATGCGCGCGCCCCGTGAAGAAGCCTTTCGCCTGACTCGACCACGCGAACAGGGGCATCTGGGTTTGCTCATACCAGTCGCGGGAGGCTTTATCTGACGCGGAAAGGCAGCCCGCCCACTGCGGCTCGTTCCACACCGCGAGGCTGAAGTTCGGGCTGCTGGCGACGAAGCCGACCAAGCCGTGCGCGGCAGCGTAGTCGTTCGCGGCTTGCAGCCGTTCCGTTGACCAGTTGGAGCCGCCGAACGCCCGAATCCGCCCCGCCCGCAGATGTTCGTTCAAACACTCCACGAACGCGCCCACTGGCACGTCGGGATTGTCGCGGTGCAGGAGGTAAAGGTCAATGTAGTCGGTTTGCAGGCGTTCGAGGCTTTCGGGCAGTTGCCGATTGATACCGTCCACGTCACAGTGCGGCGTGTGCGCGCCTTTACCGATGAGGACGATGTGCTCGCGATTGCCGCGCAGTTGCATCCACTGCCCGACGGCGCGCTCCGATTGACCGCCACCATAAACCCAAGCGGTGTCAATCGCCGTGCCGCCGATTTCCACGAAGTAGTCGAGCAGGGCGCAGACGTAGGGCATATCGCTGGCGTGTAGCATCATGCTGCCCATCACCAGCCGCGACACGGGTTTGTCAACGCCCGCGACACGACCGTATTGCATTTTGTGGTCGGAGCGCACTTTGAGCGGCTGGCGCGAGACGGGCATCTTGAGCGCGTCCAACTTTTCCTCGTCGAACGACAAGCCGACCGACCGCCGCCACTGGTCGAGCGTCTTCATGTTGCCCAAACTGTCGTCCCACGTCATGCACGGCGACGGCGCTTGCTTGTCGTTGAGGTAACGCGCCACCGTGTCCGCTTCAATCGCATACAACTCTCTGTCCGCTGTGACGATGACCTCCTCGGGGTCCGCCCCCGCCCGATGCACGATGATTTTGTTCTCACCCTGGCGCGGAAACCACGGGTTGGGGACGACGATGTTCCCCGCTGAACCCCAGATTCTCAGCGTTGAG
>JANWYM010000442.1 GCA_025055355.1 Abditibacteriales bacterium | reverse complement strand
GGATTTCGGTAGCGGATTAAACGGATTACTTCGCAGCAGGCGCCAGCCTAATCCGTTTAATCCGCTACCGAAATCCGCTGACAGCGTTCAACTTCCCATCAACCGCACCACGTTCTCCATGACTTGGTTGATGGGGTGGAGAAGCGGGGAGGGATAGACACCCAGAAACAACACCAGCACCACCAGCGGCGCGAGCACCCATTTTTCCAATTTGTTCATGTCAGGGATGTCGCGCCATTTGGGGTTGAGCGGACCGAGCAGCACGCGTTGCACCATCCACAACAGGTAGGCGGCGGTGACGACGATACCGATGACGGCTAAGCCCCCCATCCAGCCGAACACCGCAAATCCCCCCACGAGGGCGAAGAACTCGCCGATGAACCCCGCCAAGCCCGGCAAGCCCAAAGAAGCCATCGCCATATAAACCAGCACACCGCCATACTGCGGCACCACCGCCCCCAACCCGCCGAACGAGTCGAGTTGACGGGTGTGGGTGCGCTCGTAGATGATGCCCACCAGCAAGAAGAGCGCGCCCGTGATGAGACCGTGTGCAATCATCTCCCACACGGCGCCGTTGAGTCCGGTGACTTGCGCGTTCTGAAACTTGAACAGGTCGGCGGATTTCAGCCCCGTGGGAGGGGCTTCGGTGGCGGCGGCAACGCCCAGCAGCACGAAGCCCATGTGCCCGATGGACGAGTAGGCGATGAGCTTCTTCAGGTCGGTCTGCGCCATCGCCACCAACGCACCGTAGATGATATTGATGAGGGCGATGACCAGCAGGATGGTTGTCGTGGTCTCGCTACGGGCGACGGAGGGGAACATCGGCAGGCAGATGCGCACCAAGCCATACGTTCCCATCTTCAGCAGGATCGCCGCCAGAATGACCGAACCCGCCGTCGGCGCTTCAACATGCGCATCGGGCAACCACGTGTGGAACGGAAACGCAGGCACCTTAATCGCAAACGCGATGTAAAACGCCCAGAAGCAGAGCGCGAGGGCGTAAGGCGCAAGGTGCAGCCCCTTGTTGCGCTTTGCCGGGTCGAGGAAGAAGGTCATGTCAAAGGTGTGTGGCGTGCTGAAAAAGTAGAGCGCCAGAATTGCCAGCAACATCAACACGCTACCCGCCAGCGTGTAGAGGAAGAACTTGATGGCGGCGTATTCGCGGCGCGGTCCACCCCAGATGCCGATGATGAAATACATCGGGACGAGACTGACCTCCCAGAACACGTAGAACAGGAAGAAGTCCAGGGCGCAGAACGTGCCCATCATGCCGACCTCCAGCAGCAGGAAGAAAGCGTAGTATTCCTTCTCCCGCTCGCGGATAGGACCGAAAGAATACCAAATCGAGAGGAAGGTCATCAGCCCCGTCAGCACGACCAGCGGCATGGACAGACCATCCACGCCCACCCGGTAGTAAACCTCAATCGCCGGTATCCACGGCACCTCTTTGAGAAACTGCATGTCGGCGCTTCTGAGAGGGTCGAACTGCGCGTAGAGCCACAGGCACAACAGCAGGTCAATCCCCGACACGCCCAGCGCGATGCCTTTGATGATGCCCGTCTTCTCTTTGGGCGTGAGCATCACCAACAACGTCCCCAGCAGCGGCAGAAAAATAATGAGAGTGAGAACCCATTGCTCCATGATAAAACGTTGTCATGTTCAAACGTTAGCAGGTTGGCACGTTCAAGCGTGCGCACGTTGGCACGTTGGCACGTTGGAATGTTGGAATGTTAGAACGTTGGAACGTTGAACCTGTCAACCTACCAACGTGCTGACGTGCTAACGTGTCAACCTGCCAACGTGCTAACGTGTCAACCTGCCAACGTGCTAACGTGCTAACGTGCCAACGTGCCAACCTGCTAACGTGCTAACGTGCTAACGTTCTAACCCTTCCATAAAAGTCTCACCACGAGCAGCACAGCCGCGCTGCTGATGATGATGAGCATGTAGTTTTGCGCCAAACCCGTCTGCACGCGCCGCACCGCTTCGCCCCACGTTTTGGTCACCCAGCCGACGAGGTTGACCAGACCATCCACGATGAACATGTCGAAGAATTGCCAAATCTTAGAGACAACCACCGTGATAATCCCCACCGCGTTGACCGCTCCATCAATCAACTTCTGGTCGAAAGCGGCAAATACCTCGTTGAACAGGAAGAGCAGGCGAATGACCGTCGCCTGATACAGTTCGTCGAACCACCACTTGTTACGGAGAAACCTCTCCAGCGCGCCGAGTTTGAGAATCGGGTCTTCCTGCGGGTTAAGCAGCGGACGCACGCGATAACAACCTCGCGCCGTCGTCCAGCCCACAGCAGCGGCGAGGATGGAACACACCATCGCCACCACCATCGGCGTCGTCATGAACGCCCCCGCCGCCGCGTGTGCGTCGCCGTGTGCCGCGCCATGCGCCGCCCCATGCGCCCCTAAGTTGAGCAGAGCCGTTTCGGAGACGTAATGATGGAAGTAATTCCACTTGCCGTTAAAGAACGGCAAGCCGATAAAGCCAGCGGCGAAGGCAAAGACGGCTAAAATGACGAGCGGCACAGTCATCACCTTCGGGCTTTCGTGAGCGTGCGCGGCGGCGTCCGTGCGCGGCGTGCCTTCAAACACCAGATACATCTGCCGCGAGGTGTAGAACGCGGTGATGGCAGCCGTGAGGATGCCAAACGCGATGAAGACGAACTTGTCCTTTTCTAAGGCGTAGTGCAGGATTTCATCTTTGCTCCAGAACCCGGAGGCGATGAACGGTGCGCCCGCCAAAGCCAACGCCCCGACGAAATACGTGAACTGCGTGGTAGGCATCTTTTTCCTCAACCCGCCCATGTTCATCATGTCCTGCGGGTCGGGGTGGTCGGCGTGGGCGTGCGCCTCATCGTGTCCGTGTCCGTGCGCCGCGTGCATCCCATGCTCCATCGCGTGAATGACGCTGCCTGAGCCCAAAAACAGGAGGGCTTTGAAGAAAGCGTGGGTCATCAGGTGGAACATACCAACCGCTGGCCCGCCCACGCCCAAGCCCATGAACATGAACCCCAACTGGCTGATGGTGGAATACGCCAGCACGCGCTTGATGTCGTTCTGCGCGATGCCGATGGTGCCTGCCATAAAGGCGGTGAACCCGCCCACGTAGGTCACCACCATCAGCGGCGTAATCTCCCAGCCGCCGAATTGCAGCAGCGCAATCGGATGACCCCGCGAATCCGCCAACGAAAACAGCGGGAACGAACGGGCGACGAGATAGACGCCGGCAGCGACCATCGTGGCGGCGTGAATCAACGCGCTCACGGGCGTGGGACCTTCCATCGCATCGGGCAGCCACGTATGCAAGGGGAACTGCGCTGACTTACCAATCGCGCCGCAGAACAGGAAGAACGCGGCGACCACGAACAGACCGCGATGCGTTTCCGTCGCCGCGCGGAAGATGTCCTCGTAGGAGAAACTCCCGACCAACGCGAACAGCAGAAACACGCCAATCGCCAAACCGCAGTCGCCGGTGCGCGTGATCAGAAACGCCTTCTTCGCCGCGCGCATGGCGGAGGGTTTTTCAAACCAGAAGCCGATGAGCAGATAAGAGCAAAGCCCCACGCCCTCCCAGCCCAGATAGAGCAAGGCGTAGTTATCCGCCATCACCAGCCACAGCATCGCGCAGGCAAAGAGCGACAGGTAGGAGAAGAAGCGGCTGAAGCGCGGGTCGTTCCACATGTAGCCGACGGAGTAGATGAAAATCAACCCGCCGATGAAGGTGACAATCAACATCATCGTCACCGACAGCGGGTCAATGACGTAGCCCATCTTCACCTCATAAGAGCCGAGATAGAACCACGTCGTTGAGCGGGCAAACTCTTTCCCGCTCATAAAGCAAGCGACCGACCACACGAACGACGCGCCCATCGTGAAGATGGAGATAAGGGCGGGAATGAGTCTATTCCTCTTCTGCAACTCCGCGCCGAAGAAGACATTAATGACGAAAGCGACGAAGGGGAAAACCGGAACCAGCCAGGCGGTTTGGAGAAAGAAATCCATTCAGTTCAAAAACGTTAGCACGTTAGCACGTTGGCACGTTCTAACCTGCCAACCTGCCAACGTTCTAACATGCTAACGTGCTAACGTCTTTACCACTTGAGAATGTCCACCTCGTCCACGTTAATCTTGTCCATGT
>JANWYM010000441.1 GCA_025055355.1 Abditibacteriales bacterium | reverse complement strand
CGCGCGTTGGGTGAGGAGCATGTGCTCGAGGTGATGGGCAAGGAGCAGGTGCTGGAACTCCTTGGCGAGGAGCGCGTCCGCAACTGGCTGGAGGAAAGGAGGAGGAAAAACGGGAAGATGCGGCGCAAGCGGCGCAGCCAGAAATAGCCCGCGTCGTCAAACCGCAGTCACACCCTTGTATGGGCGTCCTATCCTGAGTGACGATGATGACACCGTTGACGAATCTTCCTGATGCGACCGGACATTTCGGTGCGTTCGGCGGGCAGTTCGTTCCTGAAACTTTGATGTATCCGCTTCAGCAGTTGACGGAGGAATATGAGGCGGCGAAGCGAGACAGGGAGTTTCAGCGCGAGTTGGAGTATCTGCTGCGGCAGTATGCGGGGCGACCGACGCCGCTGTATTTGGCGCGGCGGTTGACGGAGCATTTCGGCGGGGCGAAGATTTACCTCAAGCGCGAGGACTTGCTGCACACGGGGGCGCATAAAATCAACAACTGTCTCGGGCAGGCGCTGCTCACCAAGCGCATGGGCAAGCCGCGCCTCATCGCCGAAACAGGCGCGGGGCAGCACGGCGTCGCCACAGCGACCGTCGCCGCGCTGTTCGGTTTCCAGTGCGATATTTACATGGGTGAGGAGGATACACGGCGGCAGGCGCTCAACGTCTTTCGCATGGAACTGCTCGGCGCGCGCGTCATTCACGTCCATAGCGGCAGCAAGACGCTCAAGGATGCAATGAACGAGGCGTTCCGCGACTGGGTGACGACGGTGCGCACGACGCACTACGTCATCGGCTCGGTGGCGGGCGCGCACCCCTACCCGATGATGGTGCGCGATTTTCAGTCGGTCATCGGGCGTGAGGCACGGCAGCAGATTCTCGAAGCGGAAGGACGTTTGCCCGATTACCTCGTCGCCTGCGTCGGAGGGGGCAGCAACGCGATGGGGTTGTTCCATCCGTTTATCGAGGACGAGGGTGTGAACATCATCGGCGTTGAAGCCGCCGGACACGGCTTGCACACCGACGCGCACGCGGCGACACTGTGCAAGGGCCGACCGGGCGTGCTGCATGGGGCGTTCAGTTACCTCCTTCAAGACGAGCGCGGACAAGTCAAAGAGACACATTCCATCTCGGCGGGTTTGGACTATCCAGGCGTCGGTCCGGAACATTCCTATCTCAAAGAAACGGGACGCGCGCAATACGTCGGCGTGACGGATGCCGAGGCGCTGGAAGGGTTTCAACTGCTGGCGCGCACCGAAGGCATCCTCTCTGCGCTGGAACCCGCGCACGCGATTGCTTACCTGAAAGAACTCGCGCCGCAGTTGGGCAAAGACCGCATCATCATCGTTTGCTTGTCCGGGCGGGGAGATAAAGATGTGAACACGGTGGCGGCGGCGCTGGCGCGGCAGGGGAGGGAGGCATAATTTGGCGGGGAGAGCGGCGGGACGACTTTATTATGAGGCAGAAGCAGGTGAGGCGTATGTCCTTGAGGTCTACATGCCCTATCGTTTGCAATACCTGCCGCGATTTTACGACTATCTTAACGCAGAGTTGAAGAATCTGAAGCGTCTGCCGCTCTTTCGCGGTTTCTCCATCTACGAGGTCAAGGGCGCGTTCAAAGGCGAGCGGGGAAGAGTTTACGACGAGCCGACGATGGTGGTCCAACTCATCTATGACATCACTTCATACAGCGAATACCGGCGCGTCTCGGACGCGCCAAGACAAGTGCGAGGGCGTCTGGACGCGCGCCTCGAGGAACTGGCGAATCAACTCATCGTCATTACAGCGTTTCAGGAATTGGATTATGCGCTACCGCGCCGAGCAGATTCGGCTGCGGCGCAAAAGAAGGAGAGAATCATGAGGATCCTTTGCGATGCTTTTAACGACGGACAACGGATGATTTACCGCACCTCCGACGATGGGCGCAAAATAGAGCGCGTCTATGAGGGCGATCATCCCCGCGCCCCGATTGTCCCTGGACGACGCATCTGCGCGTTCATTGAAATAGGCTGGGAGAGCAGCGAGCAAGGCTTTGTGGCGGAGGAGGCGGGGCTGCAGCGGCTGCTGGAAATTGTGCGGGAGCTGCGAGAGCAGATGCAGAACGGGAGCCGCAATGCTTCGCAGCGGCGGAAGGCGGCAAGACAGGAGGGGATGGTATTAGTTTGTGACTCCTTTAACGATGGGCATCGGATGATTTACCGCACATTGGACGATGGGCGCACGATAGACCATGTCTATGAGGGTGACCATCCCCACGACCCGCCGGTGCTGGGGCGGCGCCTCTGCGCCTTTGCCGAAGTAGGCTGGGATAACAACGAGCAAGGCTTCACGTCCGCAGAGGCGGGGCTGGAGCGGCTGATGGAGATTGTGCGCGAACTGCGCGAAGAGACGCAGAACGGGGCGCGCAACGCTACGAGGCGGCGGAAGGTGACGGTGAGGCGATAGGGGGAAGATGATTGTCATGGGTTTCAACTTTCACTTCGGGTTGCCGCCGATTCTGAGTTGGCTGGTCGGTCTTCTGTTTCAACTGATTGTGTTGGGCGTGTTGGTGGTTGCTGCGGTCGCGATTGTAAGACGCCTCAAAGCAGCATGGCGGCACGGTGGGATGGAACCGCTGCCGAAGGAAGCGAGTCGCCGCGCCTTGCTCGACAAGGGAATGCCCATCCTCAGCCTGCGCGATGGGCAGCAGGTCGGGTTGGCGAAGGACGTCATCCTCGATATGAAATCGCGCAGCGTGGTGGGGTTCCGCGCGCGGGGACGGTTTTTCTGGCACAGGCGTTACCTGCCGTTTGAAAGGGTGCGAGGTGTGGGCAGGGATGTGATCACGGTGGACAGCGCTTCCGCGCTGTTGACGGCAGGAGAAGCGCCCGCGCTGGCAGAGTTGGCGCGGGCGAAGTATCTGCGCGAGGATTGCGAGGTTGTAACGGAAGGCGGCACGAAAATCGGCAAGATGTCATGGCGCAACCTCTGGTTCGACCGCGAGACGGGACAGGCCGCGTTCATTCTCAAAGCCGCTCGCGTGCCGATTGTGTCTCACGTGATGGATGCAGCATCGGAGGTGGTGTCCGCCGTTGAGCCTGCCGGCGAGTGGACACCAGCGCCGTGGGGGCTTGAGGTGCGCTTGCCGCTCACGACGGTCATCAACACGAGCCGCCACCTCGTCATTGTCAATGCGGAAGCCGAGAGCCTCGTGCAACAGCAGGCGCAGGAGCAGATGGCGCGCACGAAGGAGCAGGCAGCGCAAGTATGGGAAAAGGTCAAGACATCCGCGCGTGAGGTGTGGGAGAAAGTCAGCGGAAAAGGGAAGGGTGTCAACGGTTGAGCAGAAACCCTGAGCGATGTCAAAAACAACGGACCCTCTGAATCGCTGGCGCACTCCTCCCAACAATATCCGCTTTTCGGCGCTGTGCCGAACGGCAGAAGCATACGGGTTTGTTCTATTGCGCGTGCATGGTTCTCATCACGTTGACACGCGCCCCGGAGTCACCGAACTACTGAAATTTCTAATATGAGTCAGATTACCGAGCGATTTGCGGCACTCCGCACGCGCAACGAGGCAGGTTTAGTTGCCTTCATCACCGCCGGCGACCCGAACCTGGAGACGACGGCGGCGCTGGTGTGTGAGTTTGCGCGCGTGGGGGTGGATGTCGTCGAATTGGGCGTGCCGTTCAGCGACCCGTTAGCGGACGGTCCGACGATTCAAGCGGCGTCGGAGCGCGCGCTGAAGGCGGGAACGACGGTGGAGGGCGTGCTGTCTTTGGTGTCGGGGCTGCGAGGTGAGGGCGTCACAATTCCCATCGTGCTGATGACCTACTACAACCCGATGCTGCAGTTCGGGTTGGAGCGTTTCGCCCAGGCGTGTGCGGGGGCGGGCGTGGATGGCGTTATTGCCACCGACCTGCCGCCCGAAGAGGGCAGTCGCTGGATCGCCGCCGCGCGGGCGCACCGCTTAGACACGATTTTTCTGCTCGCGCCGACGAGCACGGAGGCGCGCGTGGAGGCAGTCGCCAAGGCGACGACAGGGTTTATCTACTGTGTGGCGCGGCTGGGCGTGACGGGGGCGCGCGACACGGTGCCAGAGGAGTTGGGCGACCTTATCACGCGGATTCGCAAGCATACCTCAACGCCCATCGCAGCGGGGTTCGGCTTCTCCCAGCCGGAGCA
>JANWYM010000440.1 GCA_025055355.1 Abditibacteriales bacterium | reverse complement strand
CCGACCACAATCGTCCCACTGTGTCGAAGGTGAAAACATCCCTGTTGTCCACCATGACACTCAGCGCCGTCGGCTTAGCGTTGACGACGATTTTCATCGCATCCGATAGAAGTTCTACCATCACAACCCAACCCCTCCAAGGTGGTCTTCCTGATCTGTGTTGCAATCGGCTTGCCAGATGCCAGTGACAACAGCGGGACGGGGCACCTATACGCTGGAGGGCGAGAAGTCTGTTTCCGCCGTTTCGGAATTCGAAGGATTGACCTCCAAGAGCGACGTGGTTGCCATGGTTCCTTCCCCTCTTCTCCACCCCTCCCACAAGGAGAGGGGTGGAGAAGAGGGGAAGGCATGACGGCAACCGCGTAACTCTGGGGGACTTTCGTTTCGCCGTTTGAGACAGCCGATTTGACGCAGTGACACAAGGTGAGGATCGTCCCGTCCCGCTTCCCGTCCTTGACTTCTTCCCCTTCATTGTGTAGAATAGCCTCGCTTGGGGAGGGAACGTCTCATGGCACGGCTGGGACAACGCGGCAAGCGGTTGGGGATAGCGATGATTTTGGCGCTGGTGGTCGCCCTGGGCGTGACGCCGCTGTATCGAGGCTTTGAGCAGCGGCTCATCAGCACGGAGGAGCCCGGGTTTGTTGCCGCGCTGCTGGAAAGTTTGGAACTGAAGTCCTACGATGCCCGGATGCAGCAAGCGGCGCGACAGTGGCGCCGGGAGTTGACAGCGCGCCGCAAGGTTCACCACCCCGATGACCCCAACCTCAGCCCGGTCCCCGAAATCGTGATTCTGGCGATTGATGAGGATTCGCTGGACCCCGAAAACGTCGGCGAATGGCCCTGGAGCCGCGACGTGTATGCGAAGGTCGTGCGCAAACTCAAACGCGCCGGGGCGAAGGCGATTCTGTTCGACCTGGACTTGGGGCGGACGAAGAACCCTCGCGCGGACGCGGACTTCGCCCAAGCGATGAAGGAGGCGGGGAACGTCGTGTTGGCGGCGCTGGTCAAGACGACGCAGGACTTGCAGCGCGATCGTCAGAGCCGCAGCCGCATCACCCATCTTTCCACCGTGACGCCCAAACTGCCGCCGGAGGTGTTTGAGATGGCGTGCCTCGCGGTCGGCTTGACGAACGTGGAGAAAGACGCCGACGGCATCGTGCGCCGCGTCCAGTTGGCGTGGGAACATTCGATGGGTTACGTCTATCCCGCTCTGGGCATTTACGGTGCGGCGATTTTGAAGGGCATCCCGCCAGCAAAGTTGGAAGAGGATTTAGCGACGTTTCACCCCGAAGACCGCCATTTGCATCCCGCCCTGCGCCGCACGCGCGTCCCTCAGTTTGACGGCACGCCTGTGCCGACGCTGCCTGTAAAGGAAGGCGAGGAAGAAATCCCCGGCAAAAAAGGGCAGCGATACATGATGCGCCATCACACCGTGCTGCCGATGTTTGTCGGACCTTATGGCACATTTGCCTACTATCCGTTCCACCTCGTCTATCGTGACCGAGCGCACTCCGGCGAAACGCTCTGGACGGATGACGATTTGCAAGCGCGGTTCGGCGGCAAGATCGTGTTGATTGGTGCTACGGTGCTGAGTTTTCAGGACATTCACCCCACGCCGTTTGGCGACATGCCCGGCGTCGAAATCTGGGCGAACGTGGCGACGGCGGTGCGCGACAAACATCTCATCAAAACCGCACCGACGTGGGGGAACGTACTCAGCATTTTTGCGCTCGCGTTTCTCGCCAGCGTCCTGAGTATTTTGTGGCATCCCCCTGCCAGTCACCTCGCGACGCTCATTGACTTGAAGACCACCTTCTTCGTCGGCAAACGCAAGGTGCGTTTGCTGCCCTACGGGTTAACCTGGTGCCTGCTTTACGGCGGCTGCGGGGCTGTGCCGCCCCTTGCGGTGCACTTCTATCTGACGTCGTATCTGTTGCGTCCCCCGCACCTGACATGGTTGACCTTCGTGTATCCGGCAGTGGCAAGCGTTCTCACTTACGCAGCGGGCGTTATTCACATCCTCCTGACCGAGCAGCAGGAACGCCGCAAAGTCGCCACCCGCTTCGGCAAAATCGTCTCGCCCAGCGTGTTTCGGGATTTGATGGACCATCCCGAGGACGCGCCCAAGCCCCGCCGCGTGACGGCAACGCTGCTGTTTACGGACCTGCAAGGGTTCACGACCCTCAGCGAAACCCGCGATCCGTCTGAGGTCGTGGAGGTGCTGAACGCCTACCTGGACCGCATGGTGTCTGTCATCTTCAAGTATGAAGGCACAATTGACAAATTCATTGGTGACGCTATCATGGCCGTCTTTGGGGCGCCCAAAGCCTATCCCGACCATGCGCGTCGTGCGGTGCTTGCCGCGATTGAAATGCAGGAGGAACTCATTAAGTTCCGCGAGGAGGGACGACAGAAGGGCTGGCCCGATTTTTTCATGCGCATCGGCATCAATACGGATGACTTCATGATGGGATTGATTGGAGCCAACGAATTGATGAACTACACTTGCATCGGCGACGGCGTGAACCTCGGTGCGCGCCTCGAGGGGAAGAACAAAGACTTCGGCAGTTGGATCATGTGCAGCCATGCAACTTACAAGGAGGTTGCCGATTTGGTCATCGCCGAACACAAGGGAACGGTAGCCGTCAAGGGGAAACAGGAGGGGGTCGACGTATACGTGATCCGCGGTTTGCGGTCAGTTGGTCCGCGAGACCATCTGTGGGGTGAAGGCGCGCACGCCAGCCCTTCTATCGAGGGCAGCCAAGCGACGAACGAAATGAGTCAATTAGTCCATTAGAGTGTGTCTAAGAACCCCTCCTGCAAGGGGAGGGGCTCTTAGACACACTCCTAGTCAAGCGTGTTGTGACTTACTGCAATTGGCTTTGTGCGCCAGGGAAAGTTTGAGCCGTAGAGGGCGCAGGCTGTCAACGGACTCTGCAGCAGCGACCCCGAGAGCAACCCGCTCGATCCGCTGTGAGATCCGCTGGTCCTCTGCGCGCTCTGCGGTGCGTTGTGACTCATGCGGCGTTACGACCTCACTCCTTCTACTCTCATCTTTCTTGCGTTCCTCTTTCTGTTCTTCTTCTTCTTCCTTGCATTACCGCTGCTTTACGTCTTTCAGCAGGCGTTCTTTGACAACGGGCGTCCGACGCTGACGTTTTTCGTGCTGATGCTGAAAGACCCGGTGCGGCGGGAGGCGATTGTCAACAGCATCAACATCGCCGCGCTCGTCACGATCTTCACGACGCTGGTGACCGTGCCGCTGGCTTACCTCATGGTGCGGTGTCAATTTCGCGGGCGCGGCTGGGTGGAAGCCTTGCTGCTGGTGCCGATGGTGTTGCCCCCGTTCGTGGGCGCGATTGGGATGCGGCAGATTTTTGCCCGTTTCGGCAGCGTCAACTTGCTTCTGATGGAATGGGGCGTCATATCCGAAAACCACCCCATTGACTGGTTCGGCGGCGGGTTTTGGGGCGTCATCATTTTGGAGGTGCTGCACCTCTACCCCATCATGTATCTCAACATCGCGGCGGCGCTGGCGAACGTGGATCCATCGCTCGAAGAAGCCGCCGAGAACATCGGCGCGAGCGGGTTCAAACTGTTTCGCACGATTACGTTCCCGCTGATGCTGCCCGGCTTTTTCGCGGGTGCGACGGTTGTGTTCATCTGGGCGTTTACCGAACTCGGTACGCCGTTGGTGTTTGAGTATCGTCAAGTGGTGCCCGTGCAGATCTTCGACATGGTGAGCGACATCCACGCCAACCCCGTCGGCTACGCGATGGTGGTGCTGGTCATCGCTATCACGATGGTTTTCTTCTACCTCGCCAAGCGCACTATCGGAGCGCGGCGCTACGAGATGATCGCGCGCGGGCACGTCGGCACGCGCACCGTCACCCTACGCGGCTGGAAAGAAGCCGCCGCGCTCGTCCTATGTCTCAGCCTCATCGGGGTCGCGTTGCTGCCGCACATCAGCGTCGTCCTGACCTCCATCGCCCAGCGTTGGTTTATGACCGTCCTGCCGCAGGAGACGACGCTCAAATTTTATGGCAAGGTCTTCACCCACGAACTCACGCTGCCCTCCATCAAAAACAGTCTCTTTTACGCCAGCCTCAGCACGGTCATTGACCTCCTCCTCGGCATCGCCATCGCCTATCTGCTCACGCG
>JANWYM010000043.1 GCA_025055355.1 Abditibacteriales bacterium | reverse complement strand
GTCGTAATGGTCGTCTGCGCGCCGGTCTCCAGCAGGACCGCCCCACCTTTAATGGTGCCGCAGCGTATTTTCGGACCTTGAAGGTCCTGCAGAATGGACACTGGGGCGTGGAGGCGTTCCGCGAGGGCACGGAGGTGCTGAATTACCTCGGCATGTTCAGCGGGCGTCCCGTGCGAGAAGTTGAGCCGCGCGACGTTCATGCCCGCCGCCACCATCCTCTCTAACATCTCTGGCGACCGCGTTGCTGGACCGATGGTGCAAATGATTTTGGCGCGACGCATAAGTGATAACCTGAGGCGTGATACCTTCCTCAGTCAACGGCTTGCGGGAGCGGATGAAGAGTCCATCCCCCCAAACCTCCCAGGGAGAAACGGGGAGCCCACAAACGCCACTCCCCTCCCCGCGGGGAGGGGTTTTATACGCAACTCTAAGCGGATAACTTCCCCTGCCTCTGTTATCGCAATGCGTTGACTGAGGCTGTGTAGTGCGGCACGAGTTTCCAGTCGAACGACTTGTATTCCATCTTGTAAGACCCCAGTAGCAAATAGCGGGCGTCCTTGCGCCGCTGCAAGTAGGTGATGAGATATTGCTTCACCTTCTCTGCGTCTTTCTCATACCAACTAAGGACTTCAGGCACCAGCACCGTCTGGCGCAGGCGGATGACCTGAATCGCCTCCGGGTCGCTCAGGAAAAGCGTGGCGGCTTCCTCCAACGCGTCTTGGAGGTCGTTGCCGTAAAAAGCGCGATACAGTTTCGGACCGCCCCGCCCCCCGCGAAACAGCCCAAACATCACCAGCGGTTGTTTGAACTTGCGAAGGATCTCTTTCTCGATTTGGTCAAGACTGTATTGGGTTTTGGCGATCGTGCAGCGCTTCTCGGAGAAAAAACCCTTGATGTCCTTCACGCTCTTCAGGTTGGGATTTTGCGTCAGCGCGTCGGCGATGCCCTGCACGACGTAGGCGTTGTAGGCGTTAATCCAGAAAGCCATCTGGTAATCCGGCGGCACGACTAATTTGCTGGAGGGGTCGTTGGGGTTCTCCGGCAGTTGCGGTCCCAGTCGGTTCAGGTCGGCGTGGGCGATCTCCTGCATGAACGCGCGAAAGTCCTCATCCCGCGCCATGCCCACAAAGTTGATGCGGTAGCCCTCCAACGATTTCGGCTTGGCGTCAGGACGATCCACCAGAACGTTTCTGTAAATCGCGCTGTCAAGGCGAGCGGCGCGCGGTATGACCGGTGGCTCCGGTGCTTGGGCGCGCGTCACTCCCCCGAACAAGCCGAGACAAAGAACCCATTCCCACAACGGCAGTGCCTTTCGCATGACTTTCTCCCCCTGTGAAGGTGTCTCTAAAAATTGGAACGGTCTCGTCGGTCTTGGATTCTACTTGTTCGCGGCAGTTCTGTCAAGTTGACCCGTGAGGCTGGGTGCGGGATTTATCGCTTGCCCCGAAGCCTTCGGGTTGCTATAATAGTCCGAGAATTGGTCAGGCGTTTTGGTGGGGTCAGAGACCACCACCAACCACCAGAAGTCATTCACCATGAAGACGACCCGATGGATTTTACCAGTCGTTGCGTTGCTGATGGGCGCCCTGGTGGTGCGCTCTGTTGTGGCGGCGCGGAGGGGGAAGAAGGACAAGCGCGTTGAACTCGTCGTGTGGGGCATCTGGCGTCAAGAGGGTTGGAACAAGGCTTACGCGAAGTTTGAGGAGATGCACCCTAACGTCAAACTCGTCCTCTCGACGACCGGCGGGCGGATGGATGAACAGAAACTCATGTGCGCCATCGCGGGTGGCGCGCCGCCCGATGTCGTGAATCAAGACCGCTTCTCGGTCGGCGGCTGGGCGGCGCGGGGCGCGTTCATACCGCTGGATGATTTCATCGAGCGCGACCGGGCGCGCGGGGACAAGTGGGCGATTCGCCCCGAAGACTTTTATCCCGCCTGTTGGAACGAGGCGGTCTACAAGGGCAAAGTCTACGCGATTCCCAACACCACCGATGACCGCATCCTCTACTACAACGAGGACATCCTCCGCCGCGAGGGCTACGTGGATAAAAACGGCAACGTCGTGCCGCCGAAGACATGGGACGAGTTGAAAGCCTACGCCGTTAAGATGACCAAGCGCGACGCGCAGGGGCGCATCACGCAAATCGGGTTTATCCCCAACTTCGGCAACGCCTGGCTCTACCTCTACGGCTGGCAGAACGGCGGCGAGTTCATGTCGGAGGACGGCACGACCTGCACGCTCAACGACCCGCGCATCCGCGATGCCGCCGCGTGGGTGACGAGCGTTTACGATGCCCTGGGCGGGGCGCAGAAAGTCAACGCCTTCACCAGCACGTTTCAGGGGGGCGAATTCGACCCCTTCCTCACGGGCAAGGTGGCGATGAAGATTGACGGCGCCCCCTACGCCATCAACACCATCGCCACCCACAAGCCCGACCTCAACTTCGGCGTCGCCCCCGCACCGTCGCCCGCCTGGCGGCTCAAAGGCGTTCCTGACGAGGAGTTGAAGGACTTCCCCAACCGTTGGCTGCAAGCGCACCCGCACCTGACCAAGCGCGAGATTCGAGACAAGGCCCCGTTCATCACGTGGTCGGGCGGTTTTTCCTGGGTCATCCCCAAAGGCGCGCGGCACCCCGAACTCGCTTGGGAGTTCATCAAGTGGATGTCCAGCGAAGAAGCGGCGATCCTCATGAACGACGCCGAGGCGCGCTACAACCGCAGTCGCGGGCGGCTCTACGTCCCGCGCCTGTCCCCCAACAAACGTCACAACGAGATTGTCTTCAAGCGGTTCGCGCCGCAGAGCGCACGCTTTCAGCGCGCCTTCAAGTTCAGCATTGACATGATGCAGGTGTCGCGCTTCCGCCCCGTCACCCCCGTCGGGCAACTCCTCTGGGACGAACAGCGGCGGGCGCTCGACCAGGCGATTTACCATGCCCTCACCCCCCAGCAGGCGGTGGACATCGGCACGCGCAAGGTGCAGAAGCAACTGGACTACCTCCAGCGCCGGGTCGTCTACCGTGAACTGAACTGGACGTATCCGCTGCTGGGGTTGCTGGCGTTCGTCCTCTTCGGGATCGTCACCGTCAAGCCGCGCCTGCAAGCCTACCTGCGCGAGCGGGGCAAAGGCCCCGAAAAAGCCGAAGCCTACGCGGGTTATGCTTTCATCGCCCCGTGGCTCCTCGGCTTCCTCCTCTGGACGGCAGGTCCGATGCTGGCTTCCATCCTGCTGAGTTTCTGTCAGTATGACATCCTGCACCCCGTCAAGTGGGTCGGCTTGGACAACTACGTGGACCTGTTCAAGTTCAACCGCGCCCCCAGCGGACTGGAAGCCAACGACCCGCTGTTCTGGAAGTCGCTGTGGAACACGGTGTTCATGGTGTTCGCCATCCCGCTCAACATGGCGGTGGGACTGGGCGTGGCGATGCTGCTGAACGCGAAGGTTAAGGGGCTATCGTTTTACCGCACGGTGTTCTACCTGCCCGCCATCGTGCCGGTCGTCGCGGCGGCGATTCTGTGGATTTGGGTGCTGCACGCGGAGTTCGGATTGGTCAACGTGACGCTCAAGCCGCTTTATATGCTGCTCAAGGATTTCCCCTTAATTCCCGCGTTCATCCGCGACAAACTCCCTCCCGCGTGGCTGCAAGAGCCGATGTGGGCGAAACCCGCGCTGATTCTGATGGGGCTGTGGGGAGCGGGGTCGGGCATGTTGATCTGGCTGGCAGGGCTCAAAGGTATCCCGCAGCAACTTTACGAAGCCGCCCAGATTGATGGCGCGAGCCAGTGGCAGCAGTTCCGTCGCGTGACGCTGCCGATGCTGTCGCCTTACATCTTCTTCAACCTCATCATGGGTATCATCGGCACCTTTCAGATCTTCGACCGCGCTTACACCATGACCGATGGGAACTTCGGTCCAGTAGACGCGACGCTGTTCTACGTCGCCTATCTCTTCAACCAAGCCTTCCGCTACTTCCGCATGGGCTACGCCTCCGCCTTGGCGTGGATTCTCTTCGTCATCATCGCCTCGTTGACCTACCTCAACTGGCGGCTGCGCACGCGGTGGGTGTTTACGGAGGGGGGCGAAGCCTGATGCGCCGGTTCTTCATCCATGTTGCCCTCATCATCGGCTGCGTCGTTTTTTCCTTCCCCTTCTTCTGGCTGTTGAGCACCTCGTTCAAGGGGGACAAGGAAATCGGCGTATTTCCGCCGCGTTGGATCCCGCAGGTGCCGTGGTATGCGGTGCAGTCGCCGTTCATCAGCGGGAACGCCTATGAAACAATGTCGAAGCCTGATGCGCTCGACGCGCCCACGTGGGCGCGGCTGCGACCCCCCATCGAGCGCATCCTGTGGCGACAGGTGGAGACGCAAGGCGTGGTGTGGATGAAACAGGCGTCGGGCATGGCGGACAGCGACAACTTCCGTCCGCAGATGACGCGCGGGCTGTGGGAGCAAGTCAAGGAGGTCGTGCCAGAGACCATCTGGAGGAACCCCGATGAACTGCCCGCCTTTGTGGAGAGGTCGGTCACGCCAGAGATGATGGAGAAGGCGTGGAACAACGTCGTTCGCGTCCTCGTCGTCGGCAGGTTACAGGTGCGGGACGTGAATAACGATGCGGTCAAGTTGGGGTTCAGGGGCCGGGGGGCAGGCGTTAAGGCGTGGCAAGTCAAGTCCGGCAGCGCGCAACTCGCGCCCGTCACCGTGGAGAAGCAAGAGGGCTGGCAGGTCAACTACGACCTGCGCGATGCGTCGCAGTTTGTTCTGACCTGCGACTTCACCGCGCCCGTCACCCCCGATAAGATCTCCGCCTTGAGCCTGCCGATTCACTGCGACGAGACGTGGCATCGGTTGCTGCTCACCGTCGAAAACGGTGGCAAGGTCTACACCGCTCAGCGTCCCGTGTGGATGAACATTCGCACCTGGCAGGACGTAGAGTGGGTGTTCAAAGAGCCTCCCTATCGGGGCGCGCGTTCTATCGTGCTGCGCCCCGACCCCCAGGCGCCAACTGACGTGCGCGGTGCGTATGATTATCGTGTCACGCTGACCTTCCTCAAAGCCAGCAAACTGCGCGCCGCGTTCGACAAATACTTCTACGCCTACCGCGAGACGGTGCGCTACGTGGACTTCTGGCTGCTGTTGAGCAACACGCTCAAGGTCGTGTTCCTCAACGTGTTGGGGCACGTCCTCGTCTGCTCATTGGTCGCCTACGGTTTTGCGCGCATGCAGTTCTACGGGCGCGAGGTGCTGTTCGGGCTGGTGCTGGCGACGATGATGCTCCCCGCCGACGTGACCCGCATCCCCCATTTTATCCTGATGAAATACGTCGGCTGGTATGATACCCTCAAACCGCTCTGGGTCGGCGCGTGGTTCGGCAGCCCGTTCTTCGTCTTTCTCCTGCGGCAGTTCTTCTTGACCATCCCCAAAGAACTGGAAGACGCCGCCAAAATTGACGGCTGCAATCACTTCGGCATCTACTGGCGCGTCATGTTGCCCCTGGTCAAACCCGCCCTGGCGACGGTCGCCATCTTTTCTTTCATGGGCAGTTGGAACGACTTCAGCGGACCGCTGATTTACCTCAGCAGCAGCGACCACTATACGATGGCTTACGGACTGTATCAGTTCCGCACTGAGCACACCGTCGAGCACAGCCTGCTCATGGCTGCCGCGACCATCATGGCTTTGCCCATCATCGCCTTGTTCTTCTTCTGCCAGCGCTACATGATTCAAGGCGTCACCCTGACAGGCCTGAAAGGATAACTCGCCGATGAGGCGGATGACACGCATTCCCACTCCGCGAGGATCCGCGCAACCAGCCATGCAAATTCTCCGTAACACTCGCGCGCCCTTATGCGTAAAACCCGCGAACGACAAAGGCAGGAGTGACGCGGTTGCCATCACTATCTTGCCCCTCCCCCACGGGGAGAGGAAAAAGGTGTCAGCAACGGCGTAACTTTTGAAAAGCACAGGAGGGGATGCCAATGAGGTGTTGGTTTTTAACGGCTGCCGCGTTAGGGGCGGCAGTGCTGGCGCTGTGGGGGCAGGGGCAGTCACGGGGGAAGATTCACACCGAGATGGCAACCCCAACACCCGCCATTTCCTCTGAGAGCCGAGTCGTCTGGGAAACCTCTTTTGCCTCCGCCCAAGCGCGGGCGCAGCGGGAGGGGAAGCCGATTCTGCTGCTCCACCTGTTCGGGCGGCTGGACGAACAACTCTGCTGAACGAACGCGCGCACCCTGAGAGCCGTGCTGCTCTCCGACCCGCGAGTTGTCCAGTTCCTCTCGAACGCAGTCGTGCCCTGCTGGGAGAGCGTGCGCCCCGCCGTGAAGGTGACGATTGATTTCGGCGATGGGCGCGTCCTCAAACGGACGTTGATGGGCAACACAGTGATGTATCTCTGTCTGCCCGACGGCTCCGTTATAGACGCCTTCCCCGGCGTTTACACGCCGACGGATTTCCTCAGCGAAACGCAGAAAGCAATGGAGTTTCTGCGTCGGTGTGGCGATGCGATATCACCCGCGCAGGTCCGCCAGTGGCATAAAGAACAAGTTACGGCGGCGATTCAATCCGAGAAAGTGCGGACGACAATCTCGAAAGCCGTTATCGAGAGTCCGCTGCTCAAAGCGTTGGGGATGTCTGCGGAACGCAGCGTTGCCAAAACGCCAAGTCCATTCCCCCCAGGCATAGACCCCATCGCCGACCCGCGATCTGCCTTCGCTGCCTTGAGCGCGAGAATTGAGGACCTGAGCAAGCGCCCGGCGTCTGCGGCACAGATCCGCGCTGCCTACGCGAACGTGCCACCAAAGCAACAACCGACGCCAGAGCAGTTGGGCAAACTGGCGGTGGAGATGGATTCACGCAACAACGTGACGCTCATACGTCCTGCTGTGCATTTGCTGTTCGCCTGTTACAACACACTGCCCACCCCGTACGATTGCCGCGATGTGATTTTCAAACAACTGCTACACGTGCCGATTGATGACCCTTATCTGGGGCTGACGGACGTTGTGGTGCCAGGAACACACGCCGAGCCGAACTATCGGCTTCGATGAAGCCTCGCCCTCCCGCGGAGGCGGTGACTCTCGGCGGCATCATCTCTGCCCAGAGGGGACACCGCGCCGCATGAAAATCATCATCGTTGTCGGTCGTTGATGAGGTTCGAGGACGAGGACGACGACGGTTTTCGAGGGAGTTTACAGCAGGGTCAACAACTCCGTCAGATTCGCCACCTCAAAATCCGGCGTTGGCACATCGGCGCGGCGCGGGCGACGGTTACGATTGACCCACGCGACGCGCAGCCCCACGACCTTGGCACCTTTAACATCGTCCACGTCGCTGTCGCCGACGTGCAGGACTTCGTGTGGCGCGCAGCCCAGCCGCGCCAACGCCGCTTGAAACAGGCGCGGGTGCGGCTTGTAGGCGCGGACGGTTTCGGAGATGAGGACGCACTGCACAGGCAACGCAAAGTCCCACGCAGCGATGTGTTCGCGGTCGGCGTTGGAGACAATGGCGGAGCGCACGCCGTTAAGGGCGTTCAGCACGGCAGGGACTTCGGGGTAGAGTTCAACTTTCGTGGTCACTTCAAAAAAGAGGTCAACGTAAGGCGCAACGTCGGCGCGGACGCCGAAGTGGTCAAGCACGACGCGCAGGATGTCCTCTTCGATCTGCCGCAGCGTGCGGAACGGCGTCTTTTGCGTCGCCTCAAAATAAAGGTCACTCCACACCCGCCAGACATCGTGAACACTGACAGACAGGTTATGGTCCGCCACGATGCGCTCCGGCACGCGCATCAAGCCCTCGTTGCGCACGAGCGTTCCATAGGCATCGAAGGTGATGGCTTTGAACGGCATAGTCAAAGGGAGATGGTCAATGGAAGATGGTAGCCTGATCATCGGCTATCAACCATTGACTATTCTCCTTGCGACTTCCAGGACGATTTCGTAGGAGAGTTGCGCCCTCTTTTCAAACTCCGGCGTGGCGAAGAAGAATTCATGTTGTTCATTCGCCAAACTATCTGAGATGGTCAGCAGCACAGCGGTATCCACACCGTAGTACATGCCGACGGTGAAGATGGCGGATGTCTCCATGTCCACCGCTAACACGCCGTGGTTTTGAAATTTTCTGACCTTCGACTTCAGTTCGCGGAACACGGCATCCGTTGACCAGACCGTGCCGCGCCGCACGGCGACGCCGCGTTGTATTGCCACGTGGGTCAGCAGGTCAACCATGCGCTCCGTCGGCACGGGTTCAGCGCTGGGCGGGGCATAGTGATAGGACGTTCCTTCCTCACGAATCGCTGCAGTTGGAATGACGCAATCGCCAACGTTCAGATTCCCTTGCAGCGCGCCGCCGTAGCCGACGAATATAAACCGCTCAGCGCCTAAGCCGATAAGCATCTCCATCTTGCCGATGGTCAGCGGCGCGCCAACGCCCGCCGTGTAAATCCAGATGCTGCCCCTGCCCGTTGGCAGGGCGTAAAGGTTCGCGCTCCAGATTTGGCGCGGCACCTTCTCCGCGCCCCACCGCTCCGCGCAGCGGTCGGCGACCGGTTCGAGCGTGAGAAACCCCAGCACGACATCCCTACCACCGATGCGGGGTAGATCCATCGTCCGATGCCTCCGCACCCAGTCCCAGAAACCGCGTGCGGTGATGCAAGGTTCGTCATTGGGGATGTTAGTATACCAATCCATCATGCCCTTCCCCCTTCGAGAATCGTCCTCGTCGTCGTCCTCGTTCTCGAACCTGATGAACGGTCGACGGTGAGGACGATTCTCAGAGGGGAGAAGATGATGTCGGCGAATGGGCAACTCCTTTGGACAGTCCCCGTCATGGCGAGCGGAGCGAAGCCATCCCCTGTGGCAGCCGAAGTCGCCAGACTTGGGGGCCAGTCCGTGTTTCGACAGGCTCTAAGTTGGTTTACCATGCTGATACTTCTCCTTTGACTGCCAGTCTCAAAAACATCAGACCTGAGCCGGTCTTTACATCGCCTTTCCGCTCCGCGCGCGCTTTCTTCGATTGCGAGGCAGACCGCCCCCAAGCCGCGTCCGATTGCGCCCGTGACGCATGGGGAAGGAAGTGGGCGATTTCGGGGTCGCAGCGGTCGTCTTCGGGAGCAGATGCATTATGGACGGTAATTCACCCACAGCGGACTCGCCCACGCCAACTGCCCGTCCTCCTGCTCAACGCGGATGTAGTAGAGGTGCGTGCCGGGGGTCAGATCGGTGTCGCGGTAGGTGAACTCAACGTTCGGCTTGTTTGGGCTTTGCGTGTGCACGAACGCGAAGTCACGGATGACATGAACCTGCTTGATGGGCGCGGTGCCTTCGACATGCACCCGCAGGCGCGGCAGTTCCTGCGTCTCGAACTCCTCGCCCATGAAGTATTCGCGCTGCTTGGTCTCGGCTTTGACCCAGAGGACGATGTTATCTGTGGCGGCAAAGGTGCGACGCAGTTTGAAGGCGCGAACGAGTTCGGCGCGCCCGAAATTGTCGGCGCGCACCCACGCGGAGGCGTAGGAGGTGTGCGTCGAGCCGTGGTCGGAACTGGCGATGACGCCTAACCTCAGCCCTTGCTTCCATGCCTCCCAGACATACCCTTCGGGCGCGAAGCCGCCGGTTTGGAGGGCTACTTTGTCAGCGGTAGCCGCGCGCGGCGCGCCGACGTATTCGTAATTCGTGCGGCAGCCCTGATAGAGTTCCACGACAGGTTCAACGTCCTCGTTCCCCTTCACATCGCGCCAGTCGGTGCCCATGGTGTTCGTGCCGGAGGTATGCTCAAAGGCGACACCGCCCGACTTGCGCAGTTCGGCGTAAAGGTTTTGCAGGTCTCGGGGCGAGAGGACTTGGCGGGTGCGGTTGCCCTCCCGCACCTGCTCCATGATGCGCGGCACAACCTGGTAGCCGCGCTTCCAGTTCATCACGTTGCGATGCCCGTAGGGCCAGGCGTTGCTGCGCTCGTAGCCAAACATCGGGAGGAAGACGTTCTTCAGGTAGAAGAGGTCACACGCCTTTTGCGTCTGCCACCACGTGAACTGCTGCCCCGGCGCGTAGGCGTAATCTTCGCTCAGCGGCGGTAGCGGGAAACCGTTGTCGTGGTCGCCGATGGCAATCCAATCGAGCGCCACCGCGTCGAGCGCGTAGCGATACATGTCGTATTGCGAGCCGTCGCCGCCACCGTCGGCGGAGATGTCGGTGTGCCGGTGAGTGTCGCCGCAGACGAGCCGCAGCATCTCGCCGTTCACCTTCACGGTGGCGGCTTTCCGCCGCGCTACATCTTGGGCTTCGTTCGGATGTCCGTTCGGAGGCTGTTCTAAGGTGGGGGGTTGATACGCCATCAACGTCGGCAGACCGCCGCCCTCTTCGGGCAGTCCCACGGCGGCCACGTAAACGTTGTTGAACTGCGGAGCGGGGTTGCGCCAGGGTCGCTCGTCGCTTGTCCACGCGCAGACGAATCCCTCACCCGACGGGGCAACGCTGATGCGCATGTCCTGCCGATTGACCGTGTGCGGCAGCCAGATGTTCGTCAGCCAGCGGTCGCCGTCCCAGCACGCGGCGGCGTTCTCCCACCAGGTGCGCATCGCCCCCCCACCGGGGGCTTGCCGCTTGCGATCGGGGAAGCGATAGAACACCCACAGCCGTCCGTGCCGGTCGAAATGCACCTGCGGATACTCGTTCATCTGGCGCATTCCCGGCGGGAGGCTCTCGACTAAATCCACCTGCGGCTGCTGCAGTCCTTTGTCGGTCAAACAGGCGAGTCGCGGGCGCCGTCCCGCATGCAGCCGCGTCCCGAAGTTCTTGAAGTCAAACGCGTTGTCCGGGTTGAACGCGCTGTCCTTGCCCCAGAGCGCGCCCGCCTGGTCCCACGCCAGCCACAGGCGCCCCTGCGCGTCTACGTTTAAGAAGACATGCGCCTCAAACGCGGGCGAGTCAGTCACGAACTGCACCCGACCCCACTTTCCCCGCTTGCCTTCGCGCAGGCAGATATCGTAGTTGCCTTTGTCGTAACTGTCCCATCCGACGAACACGTGCCCGTCGGAGGTCGCCACGACGGCGGGCTCCCAATCGTTCGCTTTGGACTCGCTGATTTTCTGCACCTGCTCCCATCCGCGTTGCGGCGTCCAGCGGCGGGCGAAGATGTCGAACTGTTTCTGATCTTCGCTGCCCTGCCACACCACCCACGCCCCGCCCTGTTTGTCGGAGCAGGCGGCAACGTAAATGTCCGGTCCCGCCGCTGTGCTGACGCGCTCAGGTTGGCCCACCGTCGGCGGAGAACTCGCCTTCACCCGCACGGCGTAAACGTCCCAGTTTGCGCCCTCGTCTAAACTTGCGTGCCTGGAGAAAAACACCCACGCCTCGCGGTTGCCAAGCGGCACCACCGCCGTTTGGAAGTGGTCGCCGTAGTCCGAAACCATCGTCCCCTCGTCCCATTCCCCCTCTCGTCCCGTTCTGACGAACACCGCGTCGCCGTTGCGCTGCGCTGCGTAGGAAGTGTAAGCCAACCACATCGTCCCGTCGGCGTCGGTCGCAATACTCGCGTGGTCTTCGTGTGTCCCGTCGCCCGTCAGCCGTGTCACCGTCGGCACGCGCTCCACACGCCCGCGTCCGTTCAGCACGCGCAGCGGCGTGCCGTAGGTCACATCGCCCACGCGGAATGAAAAATTGCCTGCCGCTGTTTCTACCTGCACCTGCGCGTGCAGCGGCGCGTCCAGCGTCACAAGGACGCCATTGGGATAGACCTGCGGCGGGGGAGGCTGCTGCCCGCGTGCGATTTCATCAGGACGAAACTGCGGCGTTGGCGGCAAACGGGTGGACAGCCGCCAGCGGTTGCCTTCGAGGATTTCATCGTCACCGTCGAAGTGCCAGCCCTCGAGGGACACGACGCGCCCGGCATCTACGCGAATCGTTCCATCAAAGCGGCTCGGCTCTTTCTCCCCCATGCCGAAGGAGAGACGAAACGTCATCGGCGCCGCCGTCGCCTGCACCGCTACCATCGCCGGCATCATCGCCCCCTTGGCCCGTTGACCTCTTGCTCCATTAACCCACTGCCCACAAATCAGGACAGCAACGACTCCCAGCGAAAGCGCGACCCCCAGCCATCGTTGCATCAAGATTCCCCCTCTTATGATTGCTATCGTCGCCCTCCTTCACGTCGCTCCCAGCCGTTGAGGGGGGCAGACCGGGAGGGTGAGGCTCCCGCTGAGCCGACGGCTCCGCCGGGGCGTCGCCCTCCCGAAGCGTCGCTCTCCTTGTCTCTGGCGTCTTCCCTTCTCCCTATGAACTCTTTATCCTTTTCCCAGAGGAAAACTTTCCCCTGATAAGGAAGCAGGAGAGTGGGGCGCGGGAGTCGTTCAGGCAGCTCGACAGACACAGTTGCGTCCGTTGTTCTTGGCTGCGTAGAGTGCATTATCGGCTTTTTCGATTAACTCTTCGGAGGTCTGGGCGTCGGCGGGGAGGCTGGCGATGCCAAAACTCATGGTGAGGCGTTCGTGCTGCAACGGCGGCTCAAACCGCAGTTGCTCGATGATGTGGCGGAGTTTTTCGCACGCCTGAAAGGCGGCGTCTTTGTCGGTTTCGGGGAAGATGAGGGCAAACTCTTCTCCTCCATAGCGGGCGGCGATGTCCACGCCCCGGATGTGGCCTTTGATAGCGGCAGCGACGCGCTGCAGCACCGTATCGCCGACGGGATGTCCGTAGGTATCGTTAATGCGTTTAAAGTGGTCGAGGTCGCAGAGGCTCAACGAGACAGGAGAGCCATACCGGAGGGACCGCGCCGTCTCGTGGTCGAGAAGTTCGTGGAACGCGCCCCAGTTGATCAGGCGGGTCAGCGGGTCGGTCATAGACATCTCCTCCAGACGAGCAATGTCCAAATTGACGACTTGCTCGTAAAACTCGGAAAACTCCGCAACGGCGGTCGCCACGCACAGGTCAATAGATTCCAACGCGTTAATGAGTCGCGCGGTGTCGTCAGCGTAGACTTCTTTAAGGATGCTACGGGCGATGTCTTTGAACACCAGAAAAGCGCGTTGAATGTCGGATACGCAGAACGCTGCTTCTCCGCGTTGGCGGGCGATGACACGGATGGCGTGACGCAATTTGGTTGGCTTGCCCTCCCGGAAAACCTGCATGTAGCCCTCAAAGATCAGTCGTGTATTGCCCTCAATCTCTTCGAGAGTGCAGCGGGCAAAATGCTTTCCCCCAATGCCCTTTAACAGTAATGCCCAATCGTGGACGATTTTATCGACGTAACTCTGTAAAATGTTAACGAAGTCCTGGTTCATCACTCGTTCTCTCCTGCTCAGCCTCATGGATTCATAGGAGATTCCATTCTCGACCTGGTATCGCACCTCTTGGCGTAGAACAGCCTGTTTCACATTATGTCCTGTTTCGTTTTTTGCGTCAAGGGTGTTTTCACTTTTATTGTTCCCAGTTTCTGTCAAGCGTAAGCCGCCGCCGCAGAAAATCCTCTACCGCCGTGTTGAACGCCAGAGGATCTTCCAGGTTGGTAAAGTGGCCGCAGCCCTTCACCACCGACAGTTCGGCGTGGGGGATGGTTGCTGCCATAAATTGACTGACTTTGATGCACGGTTCGTCATGCTCGCCGACGATGACAAGCGTAGGGACGCGGAGTTGACGCAGGCGGTCTTGGAGGGCGTAAATCGGCGGGCGCGCTCCAATCGTCTGCGTGGCGACGTGCGCGACGCCATGCGGTGGATGATGGGAAACGATGTCATCAAAAAGCGCGGCAAACTCGGCGCGTTTCTGGACGAAGTTGCCGAACATCGGCAAACTGGTCAGATGGCGCTTGAAACTTTCGATGCCCTGCTGGGCGGCTTGAGCGTAGCGGGCAACGCGAGCGCGATGTTCCAACGGGTCCTCGCTACCCGCGCCGGTGTCGCAGAGGATGAGGGCATCGCACATCTCAGGATGGTTCAATCCCAAGTGGAGCGCCACGTTGCCGCCCATAGACAGCCCGCCGATGATGGCGCGTTCGATGCCCAAAGCGCGCAGGAGTTGGCGTAGGTCTTCCACCGCGAGGGGCTGCGAGTAGCGGTCAGGTGCCAGCGGCGCGTCGGATTGTCCCATGCCGCGCGCGTCGTAGGCGATGACGCGGTAGCGCGATGAGAAGTGTTCCCACTGCGGCTGCCACATCCGATGGGACAGCGGGTAGGCGTGCGCCCAGACCATCGGACGCCCGCTGCCGTAGGCAACGTAGTAGAGGCGAACGTCGTTGGCGGTGAGGAAGGGCATGAGAAAGACACTGTTCGGCGGTTGCCGTAACTTTTGCGTTTCGCACTTCTCTCCATTCCCGGTGCAGGAAAACGTCATGGCGAGCGGAGCGAAGCCATCCCTTGCGGCGGAGATGGCTGCAGCGGAGGGGATGGCTTC
>JANWYM010000439.1 GCA_025055355.1 Abditibacteriales bacterium | reverse complement strand
ATGGCAAGCGGAGCGAAGCCATCTCCTCTTGCCCGTCATTGCGAGCGGAGCGAAGCAATCCCCTCCGCCGAGGACGGCTTCGCTCCGCTTGCCATAACAGGCGCCTGGGTGTTATTGCATTATCGTGTGTCCCCTTCCAACCACCGCAACGGATACTCCCCAAACTCCCGAAACGCCGCATACATCGCCCTGATGTTCTCCAGCGGCACGTCGGGACCGATTTCGCCGTGTAGAATCAAGCCGCCGTTGAACCGCCCGAAGGCGGCGATGACCTGCTTGACGTGCGCGGTGATTTCCTCCGCCGTGCCGTGCGGGATGATGTGCTGGCGATCGAGGTCGGAGCGGATGCAGACGCGCCCGCCGAACCGCTTGCCCAGTTCCTCCTCGCCCATCAACCAATGCTGCGGGTTCAGCACGTCCACGCCGATTTCGTGTAAGTCCTCCAGAATGTCCAACGTCCAGCCGTCGGTGTGGAAGAAGATGAACTTCCCTGCGTTTTTCACGGGCTCAAACAGACGCTTGTAGCGCGGCTTGAAAAACTCGCGCCACCGTTTGGGGCTAATGAGCAACGCGCGCTGGCTGCCCCAGTCGTCGGCGAACTGCATTCCATCCACGCCCGCTTGCAGGTAGCGCGTGATGTCGGTCAGAAAGTAATCAACGAGTTTATCGGCGAGTTCGTGCAACTCTTCGCGGTCCTCGGCGAGGTCGAGGTAAAGGTTCTCCGGTCCGCGAATCCATTGCAAACGCTCGAACAGCGCGCCACCGCTGCCGTTGACCCAGTATTCGTGGTTCATCTCCAGCCGCGCTTTCAAGTGGTCGAAATGTGCGGGCGGAAGGTTCGGGGGAAACTGATAGTCTTTGAACTTGTCCCATGTCGGCAAGGCAGGCTCTTTAACCTCACCCGTCGTGTAACCCCGCAGCCGCACCCAGAGCGAACCCCATTCATCCCGGTGTTCTTCAAAGTAACCCTCTGGTTCCTGCGGCGCCGCCGCAGGGGGAGCGGGGCGGTTGCCGAAGTCATCAGGGAAATTGACGATCTCCGCCAATGCCTGCCCGTGCCGCGCCCACGCGCCGGGAAAGATGGCGTGATTGATGGGCACTCTGTCTGGTCCCGTGAAAGTAATCGCGCGTAGAACGCGCTCGCGACTGGTCATGCCTTCCCTCCTTCCTGCCCTGTGAACAGATTCCGTCACGGCGCGACGGGCTGCATGGAGGCGGCAACTTTTCGCCACAACTCCGCATACGTCCCAAACCTCAACCCCCGCTCGCGGGCGTAGGAGAACGTCAACTCTAACATCTTCATCGCCGCATCGAAGCGCGCCAGCGACCACGGGTGCCAAATCAGCGAAACATGCATGTAACCGTCCTGCACCGCGCGGTCAATGAACACCTTGTTGACGGCAAACTCTTCTTCAGGCGTTACAATGGGGCGGAGCGGCACGGCTTCAGGATACGGCGCGGGGAAGGCAATCAAGCGCGTGACCTTCCCTGCCCACGTATGCCCTTTCAAAACGTTCTCGTGCCAGCCGCTGCACGGCAACTCCCACAGGTCGGCGTGCCCGTCGTCGGCGTAAGGGAACGGATGCTCCAACAGCGCGGGCAGGCTCCAATCCGGTCCCCACGCTTGGGAACTGACGTAGCGAAATCCCGCCGCCGCCACCTCGTCCAGCACCGCCCGCGCCCCGCGCAGTCCGTCCACGAAACTTCAGCCCGGACGCAAGCCGAGGCACTCGCGTTGAAAGACGTCCTCCACGACCGCCTTGCCGCGATGAATCTCCTCCCGAATCACGTCGGGAGCGGCAGCAGGTCCTCAAAACGGATGGTCGCGCAACATCCGGTGCGAGTAGGTGTGCGAGCCGATTTCAAACAACGGGTCGTCCAACACCTCGCGGAACGCCTTCCCGTTCTCCTCAAGCAGTTTGCCGACGATGAAGAACGTTGCGGGAACGCTTAGGCGCCGATGGACTTCGACGATCACCCGGCAGGCGGGCAGACATTCCGTGGCGTGTTCGGTGTCGTAGGCAGGGATGAAAAGGGCCATCGGTTCTGGAACTTGCTTTACGTTCGTCGTTGCGAGCGGAGCGAAGCCATCTCATCCGCAGGGGATGGCTTCGCTCCGCTCGCAATGACGGCATTTCTCACCTCGTTGGGTCAAACTGCGGAATCTTCATCTGCTCTCCGCCCCGCAGCGCGCTCTGGTGCGCGATGATGCCCGGCACCGTCATCGCCAAAGCGGCGTAGATGTCAATCTCCGGGCGGCGGTTGTTCACCAGCGCGTCAACGAACTCGTGCGTCAGAAAGGTGTGCGAGCCGTCGTGTCCGCTGGGGTGGCGCAGCGGTTCGGGCAACATGTCGGTCTGCCACCACTGCGTCTGCTGATGTTTTTCCAATTCTGGCAGTTGGCGGATGAACCCCGCGTCGTCTTTCTCCGTCTGCCCGCTGGCTCGCCGAATGATAGAACCGACGCCATTGGGATGGGGGTCGTAAAAACTCATCTTGTCGCCAATCCACTGCCCCCGCTCGCAGCCGCCCACAGCGGCGTTCCAGTAGACGCCGACGCGGAACGCGTTGCCTTTATCCGTCGTGAAGAAAGCCGTCTCGTTCCAGAAGGGGTTCTTGTAAACGTTGTCTTTGAGAATGGGCGAGTCGTCGCCCCAACCGATGCAGGACACCTGCGTCATGCGTTCGCCCGTCACGCCCACGAGATACCCCGTGCAATGCGTCGGATAGTGCATCGGGGGGAAGCCGTAGCGCCACGTTCGATTTCCTTGCGCGTCAAAGAACAGCGACTCCAAGCCGGGGTGATGATACTCGGCTTCGGTGTAAAACAACTTGCCGAACTTACCTTCCTTGAACCAGCGGCGGGCGGAGATGACCGATTGATGATACCAACTCGTTTCCGCCATCATGTAGGTCAAACCCGTCTGCTTCACGGTGTCCAGCAGCAGTTCGGCTTCCTCCACGCTCATGCAGGCAGGCACGGCGCAAAGGACGTGCTTGCCCGCCTTGAGGCACGCAACGGAATGGCGCACATGGTCAGGCGCGCCGGTGAACACGGCAACGGCATCCACGTCTTTGTCTAGAATCAACTTCTCCAGCGACTCGTAGGACTTGCTGCACTTGTAAACTTGCATCAACCGCTGCCGCCGTTCGGGGATGAGGTCGCTGACGGCTTCCACCACACAGTTGGGGTGTTCGTGCCAGTAAAACGACGCCCCGAAGTTGCCACCTACGACACCGATGCGGATTTTCTTCGAGGACTTCTCGTGGGCTGCCTCTAAGGACGACGCCATCGCCAGCCCCGCCGCCGCTGCCCCGCTCACGCGCAGGAACTCGCGTCGCGGCATATCTAATGTTTCTTGCGTTGTGTTCATGTTCACCCTCCGAAAATGTCGCCCGTCGCACCGCGACGGCGTCGCGGGCTACTGGACGTTTGTCAGGCGTCCTTCATCATAACACATTCGACGCTTGAGGAGGAATACGACGATGGAGGAATTTCCCGCCATTCGGGGCGGAGGCACGATGGTGAGGTAGACGGGGCGAAGCACTTGCCACCGACAAATGCTTCGCCCTTACGAGACGGGTGTGAGCCGTATCGCCCGCAGGTTCATCGGCTGCCAGCCGTCGCGGATGGGCTTCACGGATAGCGACGTTTTCCCCGGCGCAGGCAGTTCAATCACGCCGAGGCTGACCGTTTGGAACTTGCCGTAATCGCCCGTTGTCGGGGCGGTGCCTTTGAGTCGCTGGTTGCCGACGATGACGTGGAAGGAGCCGCTGCCTAATGCGGCGATTTCGGCGGTAACGTTGAACTTGCCTGGTTTGGTGACGTTAAATTCCCACTCCACCCAGTCGTTCGGATTTGTCCAGAAGCCAATGTTGTTGCGGTTGTGTCCCGATTCGTATTGAATCATCTCGCCGTGCAAGAGGGCTTCGATAGCGGGCAGCGTCAACGAGCCATCGGCGGATTGTGTTAGCAGCGGCTGCTCAATGTCGAGTGCACCTTTGACTTTGAGGACGACCACCGAGCAAATCGGGTCGGGGGCTTGTGCAGGCACGCTCACAACGACGCCGTCGCTGCGGACTTGGGTGCGCAGGGGGTTTTTGTGCGGGTCGGCAAGCAAATAGGCGGACGCCACTTTGTTCTTCAAGCCGGGGACGAATAGCCGTCCGTCTTGCGGATAGTCG
>JANWYM010000438.1 GCA_025055355.1 Abditibacteriales bacterium | reverse complement strand
GGGAAAGTATGGTCGGCAGCGGCGGCGCGCTGTTCAGGAACCCCCGACGTGGCTCTTTATGCTTGCTCTGGTCTTTGTTTTTATGCTCTTCCATCTGCCTCCAGGCATTATCTCGCTGACTCTTATCCTGGTCAAACAGGTCATCCAAATCTGCCCACGCGCTTTGGTTCACACTGAGCGCAAAGCCGACGACCGCGAAGGTCGCCAACACGGCAATTTTCACAAGGTTTCTCATGGGACTCATCTCCTTTTCTGGGCTTTACTTGTCAACGGACTTGTCATTGTCGCGCTGCCGCGCGAGGTGCGCCAAGAATCGCTCCACCGCGTGCAGCGGCTCCTGATAGCGTCGGGCGATTTCTTTCGCGTCCAGCACGCCGGTCATATCAAGGTGAACGGTCTTCCCCGCTTCCAGCGTGACCTTGCCGACGGCGTAGGTCGGCGCGGTGCCGCGCGATAACATCCAGCGGTCGGGCAGTTGCGTGGGGTCAACCCACTGACGAATCCCGCCCGCGAAGACGAGATACTCGCCCGCTGGGAGGCTCTCAATGGTGAAGTGGTTGGAGCGGTCAAGGTCAATCACCACGTTGGGCACGACAGGCTGAAGTAGGAACTCTCCGCTCGTTGTTTTCGGGATGAAGTAGACGCCCAGGCGTAGCGGGCGGGTGATGCCTTGGGCGCGGCGTTCCGCCGTCCACTGGCTCATCGTGCGACCAGCGACGCGGTAATCCACGCGCCCTTCGACCTTTGCGCCCGCCGCATCTTTCTTGTCTCTCTGGAACGGCGCTTGCAGCCAAACCGCTTCGTTGTCGCCAGATGTAAGGTGAACCACCTTGCCTGCCATGCCATCGGGATAGAGCCGCGCGCCGTCGAGGAGCGCACTGACGTGCCACTTGCCCGGCGCGAGGTGGTTGAATTGGCATCGTCCCAGTTCGTCGGTCTCGACGGCAAAGTAAGAGGGAACGTAGCGGAAAGACTGTCCCGCGAATACCTTGTCGTCCGTCATCTCTGCTGCTGCGGGCGCAAGGTAAACCCAGGCTTTTCGTTGCAAGGGTCTGCCGACAGCATCAGCAATCGAGCAGCGCAAACTCGCTCGGCCGCGCACGAGGGGGATTTCAACCTCCAGTTGTTTTCCCGCCTCTTCGACCGTAGCGGCATACCAACCCGAGAACTCCCTGCCGTCGTCGGCTAAGAGAACAATTCTGTCCCCTTTCCTCAAGGGCAGGGCGAAGGTGGCTTTTCCTTCATGGTCGGTGAGGATAGGTTCGGGGCGATTCACGCGGGGTGGCAGATGAATGGCAACGCCCGGAACGGCTTTGCCCCCGAACGTGGTGCGCACCGACAGGTGCACGCCGGACCAGCGCAGGGTCAACGTCCCCAAATCAATCCGCCCGCCCTCCGCCGTGCGCAGCGGAACGTCGTCAAAGTCGCTGCTGGCGTTGAGCCATCCGTGCTCGCGTTCGTGGGTGAAGACCAGACGGCACCACTCTTCGTGCGGCGCGCGCAGGGAAAAGTTTCCCTTGCCATCAGTGCGCGTCGTCGCTACCGTCTTTGCCTGCGGGTGCTTCCCCGGCAGGAGTTCTACCAGCACGTCCTTCAGTCGCTTGCCCCGCTCGTCAATCAGCGTGCCTGTAATCACCGCCGGTTCTTTATCGCGTTGGTTGGCTTGGCTCTGCGTCCAGACGGGTAGGGCAAGTAGCAGGACGCAAACTCCCCAAAGCGTCAACCGTCTTGTCATGGGTCGGACCTCCCGTGAACTTCCGGTGGGGCAGTAAACGTCTGACGTTTACTGTCGCACCGATTACAAGTTTAACCATCGCCCCGGGAGGTGTATGTGTCCGAAGAGACAGCAGAGGAGTGAAATGCGGCACAGGCGGGAGAATGGAAAATGTCCCACGGATAGCACTACCGCCGATGACGGCAAACGACTTGGGAAATTTAGAGTTCGCAATTCGCAATGTCGTTTTCCATCCGCGATAGCATTATCCGCGAGATGTTTCTCCGCTCATCAGCAGCCCCGCCGTGAATACCAGGGGGTTCTCGCGCTCTTTGGCAATCTCCATGAGCCGCCGGTAGTTGTGGGACATCTGACACAGTTGGGGGATGGAGGCGCAGAAGAGTTGGTCTTCTGGCACGTCAGCGAGGTAAACGCGAGAAACTTCGATGGCGTCGTCCAGCCGCTGGAGCCGCGTGAGGAGGTAGACGAACATCTGGGCCGCGCCCGTGCCTTCCTCCTGGGGGTTGCTCTGCTCGACCTTGCGGCGAAAATGGGCGATGCCTTCCTCCACCGCGTCGCCGCTCAGAGCGCGCAGGTAAATCCCGCAGTCCTCGTAGAGGTTCTGAAAAGGCGGAGGTCCTTCGTAGTGATACATCGAGGACAAACGCTTGCCATACTCGGTCAGGTCCGCAGCGAGCCGCAGCACTTCCACATCCTTCAGTTCAACGCTGTGCTGCACTACCGACGACAGATGCGATGGGTCTACGTGATAACTGTTGTTGGCAAACAGGTAGTCGCGCCCTCGGACGAGTTCCGCGAGGCAGTCGGTGTCGGGGGCGTCGCCTTCGATTTGTTTGATGTCATGTTTGACGCGATGCACCAGCAGAGCGTGCAGGTGTCTGACCAGCATCGCGCCGCACTCCTGTTTACCCTCCGCGTGGGGCGGATACTGGCTGTAATATGTGATAGCGGAGCACTCGCCGTAGTGTTGCAAAATCCACTCGAACCCCTTGCGCGGATGCGCGCCTTCGTGGTAGGCGATTTGGATGAAGGTGTCCAGATTGTCGGGGCTCGGCTCCACCCTTTCGAGCGCGTCGCGCACCTTCTGCGGTTCGCCGATGGCGCGAAAACATACCCACGCCTGCGGAATATCACCTGCCTGCAGGAACAACTCCCCGACCTCGCGGTAGGCGGCGATGTAGGCATCGTTGTATTTTCTCTGCGTCTCCTCATCAAGCGGTTCGACGTGAGAGGACAGCAGCGGCAGTCCCAACTCATGCCGCGCCTTCAGCAGCAGAGCGTGGAACAGGTAGGCATATTCCTTCTCCTCGCGCAACGCGGTAATCAATCGCTCCAGCGCCGCTGTCGCGCCTTCGGCGATAAAGGCTTGTTGAATCCGATCGAAAACCGTTGAGTCCATGAATCCCCTCAAAAGTTACGCAGCGGCCTCAATGACCGCGTAACTTTTGGCTCCTTGAAAATGTGCAAGTCATTTACATTGACACTCGCCTGCTGTCTTTGTTTTTCTTCTCTGGCGTCTCGCCGCTTAGTTCTTGACAGATATGAGCAAATCTCATACAATCTTAGTCCAGAACCTTATGCGTGGAGACATGGGATGGAAGAGCCTGAATGAAAAATAGAGGCTCTGATCCGATGTCTATCATCCCCTCGTCAGGAGGTCGAGATGGCAAGAGTCAGTTGGTTTGATGAGCAATCTCAGCAACCCAAATTTCTCGAGTATGCTAACCAGATGGAAAGTTGGCAGCGCGCTCTCGCCGACGGAGTGGTGCAGCCTGAGGAGGTTCAGGAGCAAGCCGAGCGCATTATGAGTTTGATGCGCGCTCTGGAACCCAAGTTGAGTGATGAACTCCACGAAGAGGTGACCACGCTCCTGTATGAACTGGCAGTGTTCTACGGGATGCAGAGGTTAGTGGAGACGGCTCTGCTGGAACAAGAGAGGGGGTAAGACACGATGGCAGATCAGCGCATTTACCATGCTCCGGGGCTGGATATTGAGAAGTTGGGGGAGTCTCTATCGCAATGGTTGCGGGGGCAGGGCTTTGAAACTCAAGTCTTGCCTGCATCGGGGGGCGGCCTTACGGTGCAAGCGCGGAAAGCCGACACCGTGCGCACCATTACCGGCACCTCGGCGGCTCTCAACGTGACGCTGTCGCTTCAAGGAGACAACCTGCTGGTTCAGACGGGGGCGGCGTCTTGGACCGACAAAGCCGTCGTCGGCGCGGTGGGATTACTCGTGTTCTGGCCGGCACTTATCCCTGCGGCGTATGGCGCATGGAAACAGAAGCAACTTCCCCAGGAGATTTTCCAGTTCATTGACCAGTATATCGCCTTAGGGGGCAAGGTGCCAGTCGCGCCGACTACTTTCAGTCCTCCAACGCCCCCGCAGCCACCTGTGTCGAAAGTTGAGGTTCGCTGTCCTTCCTGCAATGCGGTAGTGCGGGAGGGGGCAAAGTTCTGCGATA
>JANWYM010000437.1 GCA_025055355.1 Abditibacteriales bacterium | reverse complement strand
CATGGGCTGGATCATAGGCTTGTCGCAGCGGGCGACATCGCCGCTTGCCGCCGATGTCCCAACATCCCTTTCGGTAAGTGCGCGGTCACCGGCTCTTTTTTGCGCACTTGCTCAGGAAAAGAGTTTCACGCCGTTGCCATATTCGCTGCCACCAGCGTCATCCACGTCACCTCCGGGCGGCAGTTGAGCCGAATCGGGGGGATGATGCAGCCCACGCCGACGTTGGTGTAAACCAACGTGGAGGAGTTTTTGACACGCTGCAACCCCATCGGATATTTGCGCCCCAGATAAGGCAAAATGGGCCCGCCAATGAGGGGCAGCCGCACCTGTCCACCGTGCGAGTGACCGGAGAGTTGCAGCGGAACGCGGCGCTTTGCCGCCTCGTCGGCGAAGTCGGGTTCGTGGCAGAGCAGGATGTGAAACGCGCCGCCGGGGACATATTGGAGTGCTGCGTCAAGGCTTGGCTCGCCCGCCCACACGTCGTCCACACCGCACAGCCACCACGGGACGCCCTGCACGTTCAGCCGCACGGCGCGGTTAGTGAGGAGTTGAATTCCGCCGCGCGTCACGGCGTCCGCGACGGCTTCCACGTCCTGCGTCCAGTAGTCGTGATTGCCCAACACGCCATAGACGCCGTAGCGCGCTCGCAACCCCGACAGCGCTGCCGCGCAACTTGGCGCGTTCGTCGCCGCGCCAGATACGAAGTCACCTGTCACGACAATCAAGTCCGCGTTCAGTGACATGGCGATTGCCGCCGCCCGCCGAATGTGTTCCTCCGCCACGACGGGACCCCGATGCAGGTCGCTGAGTTGGCAAATCGTGAAGCCGTGCAACGCGGGCGGCAAATTGGGCAGCGGCACCGTGACGCGATACACCGTCAACCAGTTGCGCTCAAAGAAGAGCGACAGCAGCACGCGCCCGCCTAACAGCGCCGCACCCCCCCACAGCGCATAGCGCAGAAACTGCCGACGGGAACTTGTCTCCGTTCCGCTCGTTCTCATTGCCTTCCCCCAACGGACGAAAAGCCCAACGGACACAATCTCAAAAGTCCGCAATCCGCAATCCGCAATCTGAGTTGTTATCCGCTGATACCTTTTATCCGTTGGCAGATAATCTCCCCTTCCCCTCTCCTTGGTCAGGAGGGGAAGAGAAGCTCACCATCCCATCGCGCATCCGTCCCTGCGCGGGTCTGCGCCGCCCAGGTAGGCGCCGCTGATGGGATGAACCATGATGCCGTGCCCGCCGCCAACGACGGGCGACCACGCGGGCAGCAGATGAATCGTGTGACCCATCTGCGTCAGCGCATCGCGCACGTCGGCGGGGATGCGCTCTTCCATTTCGACGTTCGTTCCGCCGTAAATCCGCACGCGGGGGGCTTCAATGGCTTCTTGCACGTTCGCGCCGAACTCGACGATGTTGAGGAACATCTGCAACGTCGTGTGCAAGATGCCGTAACTGCCCGGTGTGCCGATGGCAAGAAACAGTTTGCCGTCGCGGAACACTTGCATCGGCGACAGGCACCACGCCGCCCGCTTACCGCCCGCGATGAGGTTAGGTGTGTCGCAGGCGGGGTCAATCTCCATCCAGTTGATGCCATTGTTCAGGGCGATGCCTGTGCCCGGTACGACGCGCCCGCAGCCGAAGCCACCTCCCAACGTTTGCGTGATAGACACCGCGTTGCCTTCGGCGTCCACGATGCAAAAGTGCGTGGTGCCTTTGGGTAAGTATTCCCGTGCATTCCCCGCCTTAATCGCGCCTTCGGGGACGTCCTTCACCCACCGCTCGCCCGCAACGACGTTGGCTTTCTTTCGGTTAATTAACTTCCGCCGCTCGGCGGCATACGCTTTGGACAGCAGACCGGCAATTGGCACATCGCACCAGTCGGGGTCGCCGGCGTAAGCGATGCGGTCAGCGGCGGCAATTTTTACCGCCTCAATGAGCAGGTGCAGATATTCAGCGGAGTTGTGTGGCATGGAGGCGAGGTCGAAGGCTTCGAGGATGTTGAGCGTCTCCAACATCTGAAACCCCTCCGAGTTGGGCGGGGCGGTGCAGACGGTGTAGCCACGATAGTCGGTGGCGATCACGTCCTGCCAGACAGGTTGGTAGTCGCGCAAATCCTTGAGCGCAATCAGCCCCCCCTCAGCGGCGCAGAAGTCGGCGATGGCGTGGGCGATTTCGCCTTCGTAAAACACGCCCTTCCCCTGCTCGACGATTTTGCGGAAGGTGCGCGCGAGGTCTGGCTGCCGTAAGATTTCGCCGGGCGCGGGCACTCTGCCGTCAATCAGATACGTCGCCGCTGCGTAGGGACACTGGCGCAGTTTCGCCGCGTTGTCCTCCCAGATGCGATGCCCGAAGTGCGTCATCGGCACGCCCCGTTCCGCGTATTCTATGGCGGGAGTGAACACTTTCTCCCGGCTCATCGTGCCGTGTTTCTCCAGCGCCTCCAGCCACCCCGCGAGGTTGCCTGGCACCATTGGCGCGCGGATGCCGACCTGTTTGCTCTGCGCGTCGAACAGTTCTGGTCTTGCCGCATCGGGGGCGCGCCCGCCGAAGTTCAGCGTCTGTGTTACACCGTTCTTTGCCTGGTGGAACAACATAATGCCAACGCCGCCCATGCCGCTCATGAACGGTTCCACCACGTTCAACGCCGCTGCCGTCGCCACCGCTGCATCAACGGCATTGCCCCCGTCCATCAACATCTTCAATCCTGCCAGACTCGCCAACGCATGTGCCGATGCGACCATCCCTCGCGTCCCCATCGCCACGGGGCGGTGTGCTGTGAAAGAGTGTCGCGCCATACGTTAAGAGCCTATCCCAAAAACCTCCCCCGATTGCGATCGCGGACTGGTCCCGAAGTCTGGCGACTTCGGCTCCCCGCGTCGGCAGACCTCCATTGAATAGGGGCTTTTCGGATAGGCTCTAAAACCTCCGTCGAGTAGTCTATGATAAGCGTTCGACGGAAGCGGCAGGTTTCCTGCCGGGCGAGCATGAGTCCCTGCGTCGTGCGGCTCGCTGATGCGATGACGTTTGTGGTATAATGTCAGCGACCATGGCAGTTTATCTTCCTACCTCTATCGTCGGCAACTCGCGCACCCTCGTCACCTTGGGACATGCGGGCGAGGTGATGGGGTTCTTTTACCCTCACATTGACTACGCCCAGAACGTCAAGGAGTGCATGACCGCCGTTTACTGCGGTGAGCCGGGGCGCGGGCAACTCATCTGGACATTTGAGGGGGAGTGGGCGCGAGCGCAGGTTTACGTGTCGGGCACAAACATTCTGATGACCACCCTGACCAACGCCAAGCGCGGGCTGCGGCTGACGCTGACGGATTTCATCCCCCCCAGCACCGACGTCTTCCTGCGGCGCTTCACGCTCGACAACCTCGGGCATGTCCCGTTCACCGGCGTCCTATTTCAGTATTTCGACCTCAACCTCGGCGAGGTTAGCGACCGCAACGCGGCACGGCGGTTGACATACGAGGACGCGATCGTGCAGGAGTGGCGGCACCTGTGTCTGGCGGTGGACGGCGACCCCTTCGACCAGTTCCAGTGCGGTAAGGCATCGCCCCACGCGCACTCCAACGCCAAGCGCGACATGATGGATGGTGCGCTCATGGGGCAGCGGTTGGACATCGGCGACGTCAATTTCGCCGTCGGCTGGGACGTTCGGTTGGAACCTCACACTTCCCTTGCACGCCATCTGCTCATCGCCCCCGGACATGGTGAGCGTCAAGCCCTGCGCGCGCTGCGCGAGGCGCGGCGGAAAGGCTTTCAAACCCTTTACGAAGAGACAGAAACTTACTGGCGCAGATGGCTGGAGCGCGCCCGACCCGTGAACGTGCCTCCCCCCTTTGACGCCGCCTATCGCCGCGCCCTGCTGACGCTGCCGATGCTCTACGATGCCCACTACGGCTCGTTCCTCGGGGCGCCGGAGTTCGACCCGTTCTATGAGGACTCGGGTGGCTACGGCTACTGCTGGACGCGCGACGCCGCCGAAGTCGTCGTCGCCCTCAGTCAAGTCGGCTACTCTGAATATGCTGAGCGCTTCTTTCAGTGGTGCGACAAAACGCAGCATGACGACGGCTTCTGGCATCAGCGGTATTGGTTGGGCGGCGACGTCGGTCCGACGTGGTGCACCTACGACGACGCGATTCAGATAGACCAGACGGGTTCCGTCCTGTGGGCGATGCACGCGCACGCGCAG
>JANWYM010000436.1 GCA_025055355.1 Abditibacteriales bacterium | reverse complement strand
GAGATGAAGCGTGTGATATAATCCCTTTCAAATGAACGCACCGCTGCCGCTGAAAAAACTCAGACTGGTCGAAATCTTCTCCGCGATTCAGGGTGAGGGGATTTGCGTCGGGGAGCGGCAGGTGTTTGTGCGGTTGGGTGGCTGCAACTTGAGGTGCGTCTATTGAGACACCCCAGAGTCGCTGGAAGCGACGCAGATTCTGCGCTACCGCGTGGAGCAGACGGCGGGGAAGCGGGACTTCGTGTGGCGCGACAATCCCGCAACGGTGGCAGAGGTTGTGGAAGCCATCGAACGCCTCGACCGCCCGCGTGGCTTGCATCGCACTGTGAGCCTCACGGGCGGCGAGCCGCTGCTGCAAGCGTCGGGGTTGCGTGGGTTGCTACCGCTCCTGCGCGGGCGCGGCTATCGGATCTACTGCGACACGAACGGGATGCTGCCGCAGCATGCAGCGCATATTGCCGATTTAATTGATGTGGTGGCGATGGACATCAAGTTGCCTTCATCCACTGGCGAGCCACCATTTTGGAAAGAGCACGCGGAGTTTCTGAGGGTCTTCGAGCCATCAAAGGTCTTTGTCAAAGTCGTTGTGGATGAGAACCTCACATGGGAGGAAATGGCGAACGCCTGCCACCTCATCGCGGAGCGCGATGTGGACATTCCGCTGATTCTGCAACCCGTCACGCCGTTTGCTGGGTCCGGCAAACCACCGACCCCCGTAGTGATGCTGGAACTGCAGGCGTTTTGCAAACGATTCTTATCTGATGTGCGGGTGATCCCGCAGACGCATAAAATCATGGGACAGTTATGAAGGTGAGGAGTTAGAACGTTGGCACGCTGGCTCGTTGGCACGTTCAACTTGCTAACGTTCCAACCTGTCAACCTGTCAACGTGCTAACGTGCCAACGTGCTAACGTGCCAACCTGCCAACCTGCCAACGTGCCAACGATCGAGGAACAGATTGCGCTCCTCCGTCGCGGGGCGGCGGAGATTATTCCAGAGGACGAGTTGCGGGTGAAGTTGGAGAAAGCCGCGCAAGCGGGGCGTCCGCTGCGCGTGAAGTTGGGGATAGACCCCACGGCGCGCGACGTGACGCTCGGGTGGGCGGTGGTGCTGCGTAAGTTGCGGCAGTTTCAGGACTTGGGGCATGAGGCGTGTCTCATCGTTGGCGACTTCACGGCGATGATTGGCGACCCCAGCGGCAAATCCAAGACGCGGCGGCAACTGAGCCGTGAGGAGGTGCAAGGCTACGTGGAGGCTTGCACGCAGCAACTCTTCAAAATTCTGGACAGAGATAAAACCCGCCTCTTTTTCAACAGTGACTGGCTGGGCAAGATGACGATGCACGAGGTCATTCACCTCTGCTCGAAATACACCGTCGCTCGCCTGCTGGAGCGGGAGGATTTCTCCAAGCGATTGGCGGAACAGAAGCCGCTGTATGTCCATGAGATCCTTTACCCGTTGTGTCAGGGCTATGATTCGATTGCCATTCAAGCCGACGTTGAGATGGGCGGGATGGACCAGAAGTTCAACAACCTCGTCGGGCGCGAGTTGCAGCGCGAGGTCGGACAGGAGCCGCAGGTGGTGTTCCTTATGCCATTGCTGGTCGGCACCGATGGCGAGGAGAAAATGAGCCAGTCGTTGGGCAATTACATCGGCATCGCCGAACCGCCCTTCGAGATGTTCAGCAAGGTCATGTCCATCCCTGACAAGGCGATGGAGCAATACTTTGTCCTTTGCACCGACGTGCCGCTGGACGAAGTGCAGCGCGTGCTGCAAGACCCCTACGCCGCGAAGAAACGCCTCGCCCGCGAAATCGTCACGCTGTATCACAGCGCTGACGCCGCGCAGGCGGCGCAGGAGCAATGGACGCACATCTTCTCGCAGCGCAAAATCGAGGCGGAGGAGGCGCCGACGATTGAGGTGCAGCGTCAATGGCTCAGTGAGGACGGAACAAGTCGCCTCATCGAGTTCATCCGCCTGATTGGCTTCGCCCCCTCCAACAGCGAGGCGCGGCGGCTGATTCAGCAGAAGGCGGTGGAGATTAACGGAAACGTCATCGCTGACATAAACGCCCGTATCGCGCCGCAAGATGATATGATTGTCAAAGTTGGCAAGCGGCGGTTTGGCAAGGTGAAAATCGTCGGATGAGAAACTGAAAAAGGAGACGGCTTTTGGGCAACACGACGCTTCTGTGGGTCGGATTTGGTCTGTTCGTTCTGACTGTGTTGGCGACAGACCTCGGCATCCTCAACCGCCAAGCGCGCCACGTCAACCTCCGCGAGGCGGCGACGTGGACCGCTATCTGGGTGTCGCTGGCGCTCATTTTCAACGTTGCCGTTTACTTTCTGCGCGGGCGCGTTGCCGCGTTGGAGTTCTTCACCGGCTACCTGATTGAGTGGTCGCTTTCGATGGACAACGTCTTCGTCTTCGCGCTGCTCTTCGCCTACTTCGCCGTGCCCCGCCGCTATCAACGCCGCGTGCTGTTCTGGGGGATCTTGGGCGCGGTGGTCATGCGACTCACGTTCATTCTGATAGGTGTGGCGTTGCTGAAGAAGTTCCACTGGGTCATTTACATCTTTGGGGCCATCGTGTTTCTGGCAGGCGTCAAGATGTTCCGACACGGGACGGAAGACATCCACCCGGAGCGCAACCCCGTTCTGAACCTGGCGCGGCGGTTTCTGCGCATCACGCCGACCTTTGAGAAGGAGCGGTTTTTCGTCCGTCACAACGGTGCGCTGTTTGCGACCCCGCTCTTGCTGGTGTTGTTGGTGGTGGAAGCGACGGACGTGGTGTTTGCAGTCGACTCCATCCCTGCCATCTTCGCCATCACCCGCGACCCGTTCATCGTCTTTACCTCCAACGTCTTCGCTATTTTGGGGTTGCGCGCCCTCTACTTCCTGCTCGCAGGCGTGATAGGGATGTTCCGCTATCTGGATGAGGGGCTCGCCCTCGTCCTCTGTTTCATTGGTGTCAAGATGTTGCTTTCTGACACCTATCACATCTCGGTGGGATGGTCCCTGGGCGTGGTCGTCATGATTCTGACGGTCGCCATTATTGTCTCTCTTGTCGCTGCAAAATCGGAGAAGCCTTCTCATCCCCCGAAGCGGCAAGGTGCAAGCGATGGCGACCCCGGTTCAGCGGTGTCCCGTGTGACGCCAACGGACGGGAAGGCGCACCGAGACGATGGCGAAATCCATCCTTCCCAATAAGGGGGCTGCGTGGCTATTTCATCCGTTGGTAGAAAACCTGATGGAGCATGCGTGAATCTTTGCCTTCTCGCTGGAAAACGTGGTTACTCCTCTCGCTGGCTTTAAGCGGGGCGGCGATTGTGCTGCTGACGGCGTTGACCCGGCACAAGGGCGTCTGGGCGAGCCTGCGGCAGTTGAGACTGGCGTTTCTGGGCTTGGCGCTGCTGATTTTCGTGGCGTCGTGGGTGGTGGATGGGTGGCGGCTGCGCATCGTGGCGCGGGCGATGGGCTACGAGGTGCGGATGCGCGACGCCTTCCCGATGATGATGGCGTGCTATTTCATGGCGGCGGTGACGCCGTTTATGTCGGGGGGCGCGCCCGTGCAGATTTATGGGCTGCACCGTTTGGGCGTGCCGCTGTCGGAGGCGACCGCGATGGTGTTCGTGTCCGGCACGCTGGCGCAGGTGGTGTTGTTCGCCCTCGCCCTACCTGTCATTCTGATGGGGGGCGCGGGACATGACTTCTTGGGCGGGATGACCAACGCCGCCGTGCTGCTCTACGGCGCTGGGCTGGCGGGCTACATCCTCCTCCTGTTGAAAGCCAAGCAGGTCGTGCGCCTGTCCCTGCGCGTGGGACGGGCGTTGACGGGAGGGCGTTCCGCCCCCACCGGGCGGGGGCGGCGGCTGGCGTGGCGGCTGCTGCGCTTCTCACATACTTTTCAGCGCACGGTCGCGCTGCTCTCCTTGGGGCGTCCCTATCAATTGTTGGTCGCCGCTCTTTCCCTGCTGCTGTTCTACCTGCTGTTCTTCAGCCTCGCCCCGGTGCTGGCAGCGGGGCTGGGGGCGCAGGTGCCATACGTGCCCTCGTTGGCGCGGCAGGTCGGGTTTTACCTGCTGCTGTCCATCGTGCCGACGCCCGGCGGCAGCGCGGCGGCCGAGTTGGGCATCGCCGCCGTGTTCGTGGGATTGGTGCCTGAGCATCTGCTGCTGCCCCTGGCGCTGAGTTGGCGTGCCATTACCTTTTACTTGAAACTGAT
>JANWYM010000435.1 GCA_025055355.1 Abditibacteriales bacterium | reverse complement strand
ACGGAGTTCGCCGAGAGGCTCTGAGTCACCTTCTTTCGCCGTCCTGCCAGTGCTTGGGGTTGATGCTCAGGAGCATGGCAATCAGGAGACTGCTCGCGCCCAAGGCCACCATCCACGGCTTGCCGATTTGCAGCAGCAGGTAGATGCCTGCCGCCAGCACCGGCACCTTGAGCAGCAGCGCCAGATAAAGCACCCCCGGCACGTAGCGCGACCACGCGGCAAAGACGCGCCAGAGACGAAAGTTCAGCGCCATGAACAGCCCCGTCGCCAACACGCACCAGAACGCTTCGTGGTCGTAGAACCATGCGCCCACCGCCAACCCCACCGCTGTTATCGCCACCCAACGTTCAATACGCCCCAACAGTGTCGCTGTTTTGCTCTCCGTCACGTGAATGTTACCTCCCTCTCCGACGCAGCCCCCAAACAAGAATCCAGACGAGGGCTGCTGTGAACTTGCACACAACGCCCACGCCCACCATCCACGGTTGTCCCAGTTGCAAAAGCGCCCAGATGCCCGCCCCGATGAACGGGATCTTCAGACCGATGGCGGCGTAGACCACCGTCGGCAAGCGCGTGGACAGTGCGCCCACAATTCGCCAAAGGCGAAAGTTTAATGCCACAAACAGCCCAGACATCAACACGCAGAGAAACGCTTCGCGGTCATATAGGCTCGCCAGCGCGGCGTGACCGCAGGCGGCACCGACGAGTAAATACTCAAACCGCTCGGGCACCGTTTGTGCGTCTGTTCTTTTCATCTTCAAGGACCGTCCCGTTGCCTGTTCAAATTCTCACAAAGAAAACGCTCATGGAGCAACAGCCTGATGAATTTGCTTCCATGAGCGCAACTTTTGGGAATTGGCTCAGAGCTTCTGAGTGCTAATTCGATGCCAACTTTGTGAATACTCTCACAAAAAATTATAGCCGACATCATTGGGGATGACAAGAGGGGATGAAAAAAAATCGGCAGCCAGACCGCCTGGAGGTGGAACTCCCAGCGGCTGCCGCGTGAGAGCGGGACGGAAGGCTGGAGGGAGCCGCAACCTTTATGGTTGGGTGCGTGGGCAGGCATAAAGCCTGCGAACGGATGCAACCGTCAAGGTTGCGGCTCCGTAGAGAGGGCAAAACGCAGAAGTTGAGTTTAGGGATAAATGCCTCTCGTGCGGATCGCCTCGGCGACGCGCGCGACGCCCACCATGTAGGCGGCGGTGCGCATGTCCACCTGCTCGCGCTCGTAAGTCGCCCACACTTCGTCGCAGGCGTTTTTCATGATGCGCTCCAAACGCTGGTTGACCTCTTGGAGTGTCCAGAAGTATGCGTCGCGTCCCTGCACCCACTCGAAGTAAGAAACCGTCACGCCGCCAGCGTTCGCCAAAATGTCAGGCACGACGAGGATGCCTTTGTCGCGCAGAATCAGGTCGGCTTCGGGCGTCGTCGGTCCGTTGGCGCCCTCCACAATGACTTTCGCTCGGATGTTGGGGGCATTGGCGGAGGTGATCTGATTTTCCAGCGCGGCGGGAATGAGCAGGTCGCACTCTAACTCCAGCAACTCTTTGTTGGTGATGCGGTCGCCGTCGGGGTAGGTGGGCACCATGCCGCCCGCGCGCGTCAGCCGTATGAGTTCCTCCACGTTAAGGCCTCTGGGATTGTAGATACCACCTTTGGAATCGCTGACGGCGATGATGCGACAACCGCACTCGTTCTGCAAAAACAACGCGGCGTGCCGTCCCACGTTACCGAACCCCTGCAAGACCACGCGCGCCCCGTCGAGGCCCATCCCCCAATGTCGTGCCATCTCCCGCGCCGTGATCATCACCCCGCGCCCGGTCGCTTCTTCGCGTCCGCGTGAGCCGCCAATACTAACGGGTTTGCCCGTGACCACGCCGGGCACGGAGTAGCCGACGTTGACGGAGTAAGTGTCCATAATCCACGCCATCACCTGCGCGTTGGTGTTGACGTCGGGCGCGGGGATGTCCTTTTCGGGGCCAATGATGGGAATGAGTTCGCTGGTGAAGCGGCGCGTCATCCGCTCCAACTCGGAGCGCGACATCTGTTTAGGGTCGCAGGTCACACCGCCCTTGGCGCCGCCGTAGGGGATGTCCACCACCGCGCACTTCCACGTCATCCACATGGCGAGCGCTTTGACCTCGTCGAGGTCCACGTCAGGATGATAGCGGATGCCGCCCTTCGCCGGGCCGCGGTCAAGGCTGTGCTGCACGCGGTAGCCGGTGAAGACCTTTTCGCTCCCGTCGTCCATCATCGTCGGAATGGAGACGATGAGCGTCCGCTTGGGGTGACGCAATTTCTCATGGATGGGCGGCTCCAACTTCAGCCGTTCAGCGACGGAGTCCAGTTGTTGCAGCGCCATCTGCCAAGGGTTGACGGCGCCTTGTGGGGCGGTAGGAGTCACGCTCATGTTCTATCCCTCCAAGTGTTCGTGCCGAGTTTCGTATTCAGATTCGTGGGAGTGCGAAGGAAGCCCGCCTGGCACGTAAAGGCGTCCTTCTTGCCGCTCCTCCTTTTTGTCGCGTTCGGCGGCGGCAAGCACGCTGCGCTTGACCATCGCCACCGCAAACGGGTTGTGGTGCGGCGCGGGCGCGTCCGGGGCGAGCGCGAGCGCGGCGGCGACGGCTTGTTTGGCTGCCGTTTCGCCGTGCCGTTTCCAGAGAATGTAAGCCATCTCCTCCAGCCGCCGTTTGAACAGGGCACGGGTTGCGTCATCGAAGACTTCGTCAGTGGCGTCGTGGAGGATTTTGTCCTCCCGGTCTTTCTGGGCGGGTTGGCTCAGAACGATCCAACTGTCTTCGGCTTCGCGCCACTTGACCGCATACTTCTCCGCCGTCTCGCGGTCGAGCCACCAACTGTCGAACTCCGCCCTCTCCAATAAATCTGGGCTGCTCTCGAGGTAGTGCCGCATCGCTTGCACCTCGTCAGCGTTGACGTGGTGGTAAATCAGCGGTTGTTCGTAGGGTTTCTCAGGTTCTCCTAAAACTTGCTCAATCACGCCATACTCTTCAGGGAGTTCATGTCCGTGCGCCAGGTTTTGCTGCCGCGCTTCATTGAGCAGATAGTGGGCGTAGTCCCATGGAATTTCCGTCCAGATGAACGGGTCGTCGTCCGACGTTGCCATCATCTCCAGAAACTCCTGTTTCTTCATCACGCTCGCGTCGCACTCTGCGATGCCGTGCGTGTCCGTGTAGTAAGCGCGCGCTACCACCAAGCCGGGCTGTTCCATCCGCCGCGCCGCCATGAGCATCCGTCCGCCCGTGCCATCAATTACGCTGACGTAGGCTTGCTGGAAGCGCGTCTCCTTAGCCCCAGATAAAATACTCTCCCCGCGCGGCACGAACGTCTCCACGACGACGCCCGCCGCGCGCAGCCGCTGTAACGAACGCCGCGCTTCTTTGCTCAACTGCTTGTCCGCTGTCTGCGCCGCCACTTGTGTCAGAAGTTCCGCCGATTGCGGGGAGGCTACAAACCCCGCCGCCTCAACGACGGCGTGGGCGTATCCGTCTTCGCCTTCGTCCAGCAAGGCTCTGAGCAGCGGCAGCGATTTCTCCTGCCCTTCGCGCGCCAAGCGCCGTAACACTTCAGGCATCTCGTGCGGCACGACGTGACGCAAGCACGTCGCGACTTCGGCGATGGACTCCGCCGACGCGCCGCCCTCTGCCAACAGAACGGACTTAGCTTGCTGCAACGCCTCTTCGCTTGCCGCGCTCAACGTCTGGATTCCCGTCTGTTTTCTGAATTTCTTCTTACTCACTTCTAACTCCTTCCATACATTCCGACACAACGCGCGCCGCCGCCGCCGCCGGGTGGGACGCGTGCGTGATGGGGCGCCCAACGACGATGTAATCTGCGCCTGCCGCGATAGCTTCAGCGGGCGTCATCACCCGCCGCTGGTCGCCCCGCGCCGCCCACGCAGGACGCACGCCGGGTGTGACGATGAGAAAACCATCGCCACACGCCGCACGCACGGCGGCGATCTCCTGCGGCGAGCAGACCACGCCATCCAATCCCGCTTGCTGCGCCAACCGCGCCAGATGCACTACGTGCGTCTCGACCGCCCCATGGATACCAAGTTCGCGGTTCATCGTCGGCTGGTCAATGCTGGTCAACAGGGTCACACCGATAACTTGGGGTCGGTTAGCGCCCCCCGCCTGCTCAGCGCCTTCCACCGCCGCGCGCATCATCTCCTCGCCGCCCAACGCGTGAACGTTGAACATCGTGACCCCCT
>JANWYM010000434.1 GCA_025055355.1 Abditibacteriales bacterium | reverse complement strand
CCGCAACCCGTTTATTTCTATCGTCATTCCTTGCTACGGACGGCAGGAGTTGTTCAACGACACGCTCTGGTCCTGTTTGGAACAGGACTATGAGGACTTCGAGGTTGTCGTGGTGGACGACGCTTCGCCGCAGCCGATTCGCATCCCCTACCCAGCGGACAAAGTGCGGCTGTTCCGCTTGGCGGAGAACCGTGGGGAGAGTTACGCTCGCAACTTCGGCGTGCAGCAAGCGCGGGGGGTTTACATCAAGTTCATGGACTCCGACGATCTGTTCCTCGACCGCAGCAGTTTGCGCCGTTGGGCGGAGTTCGCTCATCACACCAACGCGGATTTCATTTACTCGGAGGCGTTGCTGTTCGACGTGGGCGGGGGGCGCGTCGGGGCTTTTCGGGCGCGGGAACTGGATGACCGCATTTATCAGGGGAACTTCTTAGCCCCTTCACAACTGATGGTGAAGCGGTCAGTGTGCCTGCAGAACCCGTTCCCCGAGGACATTCGCTACGGGGAGGACTTCGCGTTCGTCGTCAAAGTTTACTCGGCAGGCAAATACGATTGCCGCCGCCTGCCGCAGCGCCTCATTATCGTGCGCCTCAACTTCGCCTCGCAATCGCAGGTGTATCGCGGGATTGGGGAGCGCTACGTGAGCGGCATCGAACGGGCGCGCTTGACGGAAGGCAGAAGTGAGCATGGGCGCCGTCAGCCGCCCGACCGCGTGCCGCCCGCAACCGGAAACCGGAAACGCGTGAAGAACATTCTCCTTCATCGCCCGCACCGTCAGGCGCTGGGGCATCTGCTGGAGACGTTAGGGCACGCCAACTATCTCCTGCATCAACACCCGGGCGCCGTCGTTTACCTGAAACTATCGGAGGTGGCGACCTCCTACGCGCAGGAACTGCTCTACTGCGACGACCGCGTGTTCCTCTGGTCGCCCACCGCACCGCCACCTGATATGGAGGTGGAGTTTGACTATCGGTATGCGCACTATCCGCGCCGCTTGGTGCTCGACCCGCTGGAACTCCGCTGGGCGGAGCAGAACGTTGACCCCAACACCATCGTCATCTGCCCCGGTTCGGGGATGCCTCTGCAAACGCCGCCGCTGTCCCTGTGGGTGGAACTGGTCAAGCGCTTCCCGCCCGACCAGCCTTTTCTGTTGACGGGGCGATGGACGGGACCGGGACACAAAACGTCTAACCTTAGTCCCGTCGCTTTGGTGGAGGCGTTTGCTGATTGCCCCAACGTGCGTTTCCTGTTCGACGTGCCACTGATGCGCCAGGTCTGCGCAGTCCGGCGCGCACGGTGTTTCGTGTCGGGGCATACGGGGTTCATGTTCGTCCCCGATGCGGTGGGGACGCCCTTTGTGGTGGCGAACTCTTTCCACGTCCCCTATCGGTTTGCGGGCGCTCCGTATCTCTACGTGCATCCGCATCAAAGTTGCTACCCCTGCAATCGGCAAGGGACTCAGCAGCATGACGGGCTTTGTCTGCGGCGGGCGGAACTTCCCACGACGGACGGACTTCACTTCCCTTGCGCCACTTTCGATGTGGACGCGGTGTATCGCGCTATTCAAGAGATCTGGCGAGGTCCGTTGACGGTCAAGGAAAGCCAGCGACGGGTGGACAAGTTTATGGAGTCCATCCCGCCCCCTGATCGCATCGCCCTCAGGTTACACTTTGGTTGCCATGCAAGGCGTGTGAAGGGCTCCATCAACTGCGACGTGCAACAACGTGATGGAGCCGATGTCGTCTGCCCAACTGTGCCGCTGCCTTTCACTGCGCAGTGTGCCAGTCGCGTTGACGTCGACCATTTCCTTGAACGCCTCGCTCCGTCAGAGGCAGAAGCGGCGATGCGTGAATGGTATCGGGTGTTGAAGAATGGTGGACGGTTGGTGATAAAATGTCCCGACCTGCGCGCTGTGGCGGCGGCGTTCGCGCGGGGGAATAACGAGTGTCTGCCGGTTCTCTACGGCGCGCACGGTGGGGCGGGACGCTGGGCCCACTGGGGCTACACAGCGGACAGCCTCAAATCGCTGGCGGAGGCGACGGGATTCGTCAAGGTCAAGGTTTCTTCCGCTGAGGGCTGCTGTGCGAAGTCCTTCCCCTGCCTGCGGCTCGAAGCGCGCAAGCCGTAATTCGTTGGCAGGTTGGCACGTTAGCACGTTGGAACGTTGGCACGTTAGCACGTTGGAACGTTGGCACGTTAGCACGTTGGAACGTTGGCACGTTGGCACGTTAGCACGTTGGAACGTTGGCACGTTGGAACGTTGGCACGTTGGAACGTTGGCACGTTGGAACGTTGGCACGTTGGAACGTTGACACGTTAGCACGTTGGCAGGTTGACACGTTAGAACGTTGGCACGTTGGAACGTTGACACGTTGGAACGTCGGAGCGTTAGCACGTCGGTAGGTTGGCACGTTGGCAGGTTCAACGTGCCAACGTGCCAACGTGCCAACGTGCTAACGTTGTCGTCGGCGGATTAATCCTCTAATTTTTGCCGCAGCACGTTCACCACCTGGTCTGCGCTCACGCGGATTTGCTGCATGGTGTCGCGGTCGCGGATGGTCACTTTGCCGTCGTATTTGGGGTCAGCGGGCAGCGCGGACTGATGGTCCACTGTCACACAGAACGGCGTGCCGATTTCGTCCTGCCGACGGTAGAGGCGCCCAATCGCCGCTGTGTCATCATACATCGCGCTCCACCGCTTGCGACAGTCAGCGGCAATTTTCCTCGCCATCGCCACAATCTCCGGGCGGTTGCGCGCCAGCGGCAGCACAGCGACCTTGATGGGGGCAAGGTCTTTGTGCAACCGCAGCACCGTGCGCTTCTCCTTCGGCAGTTGCTCCTCGTGGTAGGCGTCAAGGAGAAACGCCAGAAAACAGCGGTCCACGCCCAACGACGGCTCAATGACGTAAGGGACAACATGTTCGTTCGTCTCTGGGTCGAAATAGGTCAACTTCTCGCCGCTATGCAGGCTGTGCTGCGTCAGGTCAAAATCCGTGCGGTTAGCGATGCCCTCCAACTCGCTCCAACCCATCGGGAAGTTGTATTGAATATCAAAACACTGGGGCGAGTAGTGCGCCAGTTCGCCTTTCTCAATGGCGACGACCTCCTCGGCGGGAATCGTTTGCGTGCCATCTGGCGTCATCAGTTCCACCACGTCATTGACGCGCTTGGCGTTCCCTCGCAACACTTCCCCGGAGCGCAGATGCACTTTATCCGGTTCGTGCTCCTGCACGCGCAAGTTCTCGCGGCGCATCCCCAAGTTCAGGAACCAGTTCAATCGCTCTTCCAGCCAGCGCTGATGAAACTCCCTCGCTTGGTGGGGATAGACGAAATACTCAATCTCCATCTGCTCAAACTCACGGTCGCGGAAGATGAAGTTGCCCGGTGTAATCTCGTTGCGGAACGCCTTGCCGATCTGCGCGATGCCGAAGGGGAGTTTTTTGCGCGCGGTGTTGAGGATGTTGACAAAGTTGGTGAAGATGGACTGGCAGGTTTCGGGGCGCAGGTAAGCGACGGCGGCATCGTCCTCCACCGGACCGACGAAGGTTTTGAACATCGTCTGAAATTTGCGCGCTTCGGTCAGTTCGCCGCCGCACTCCGGGCAGCGATCGCCCGTCAGGTCGTCGAGACGAAACCGCTTCTTGCACACCTTGCAATCCACCATCATATCACCGAACAGCGCGACGTGCCCGCTGGCAACCCACACGCGCGGGTTGGTGATGATGGACGAGTCCAGCCCCACCATGTCTTCGCGCTCCTGCACGACCGCTTTCCACCATGCCCGCTTGATGTTGTTCTTGAGTTCCACCCCCAACGGACCGTAGTCCCAAAACCCGCCAAATCCGCCGTAAATCTCCGCGCTCTGAAACACAAACCCCCTGCGCTTGCAGAGGGAGACGATGGTGTCCATGTCAACGGGCATAAACGTCCCCGACCTCCTCAATGCATAGGTTCATTGCTTCATTAGTATATCTGCCGCGTCGAGGGAGTTCAATCTTGGCTATATCACGTTTCCTTCGATTGTAGAATTACAGGTCCCGTGACTTCCCTTCTCTTGGGGGAGGGGAAAGATCATAATGGCAACCGTATCACCCTTGAAAGTGTCACATCAATTCATCGCAGGTCGGGGATCTCCACCTTCCGACTACCTTCCGCCGCTGACTGGTGGGCGCAGAGGCCAGGCAGCGTCATCGCCAGCCCTTGCACAACATCAATCGGGGGCGTGCGATCGGCGCGCA
>JANWYM010000433.1 GCA_025055355.1 Abditibacteriales bacterium | reverse complement strand
ACCGCGCTCAAGGGCAATCAGGTGTTGTCGGGCGAAGAGGTCGTGCCCGGCTTCAAGTGCCGTGTGCGCACGCTGTTTGCATGAAAGGATATGAAACGAGGCATGAGAGGTTTTCCGTCCTTCCTTCCTCGCGTCCATCCCACCTCTTCGAACATCTCCACAAAAACAAAAAGACCTGATGTCATCACCCCAACGGGTCGGGACGCTACCTTCCTTGATGATCCGAAGTAGGCATCAGGTTCACATCTCGCCTGTCCCTGCGAAAAGGGCACTAAAAACCGCGCTTCCGTGGAGCGTTCTGACTTCAGATGCCTCAGTCATGTCCATGTTGCCTTGAGTTGTTAGCAACGGTTATACACAGTCTCGAGCAAAAGAGTCAAGTGTTTTTTGGCGATCTCAAAAGCCCGCCGGGGACTTCAGTGGGCTTCTCAGGTGTTGCATCGTGCCACGCACCCGTTTTATGCTATAATGGACGACGAGGTGAGTGACGATGGCGACTTCGACGGTTGCCGATAGGGGAAGGGCAAAGGTCTGGACAGACGAAGAACTCCTGCGCATCAAGCACGAAGGCAAGGTGGAGTTGGTCAACGGGGAGTTAAGATTGATGACACCAGCAGGGATGGAACAAGGCAAAGTGAGCATCAGCCTTTCGGCAAGGCTGTATCATCACGTGCATAAACACAAATTGGGTGAAGTCTACGACGCTCAGACAGGCTTCCGTCCACCGCAGGGCGACTTGCGCGCCCCAGACGTTTCCTTTGTTCGCACGGAGCGATTGCCCGAGGGTAAAACGCCCAAGGGCTTTGGTCACTTCCCCCCCGACCTCGCCGTGGAGGTGTTCGCGCCCGATGAAACGGAGGAGGCTTACAACGAGAAGGTGCGAGAATACTTACGTTGGGGCGTGCGCTTAGTGTGGTTGGTGGACCCCAACACCCAAACGGTCATCGTCTATCGCCCTGACGGAACGCGCACCGCGCTCAAGGGCAATCAGGTGTTGTCGGGCGAAGAGGTCGTGCCCGGCTTCAAGTGCCGTGTGCGCACGCTGTTTGCATGAAAGGATATGAAACGAGGCATGAGAGGTTTTCCGTCCTTCCTTCCTCGCGTCCATCCCACCTCTTCGAACATCTCCACAAAAACAAAAAGACCTGATGTCATCACCCCAACGGGTCGGGACGCTACCTTCCTTGATGATCCGAAGTAGGCATCAGGTTCACATCTCGCCTGTCCCTGCGAAAAGGGCACTAAAAACCGCGCTTCCGTGGAGCGTTCTGACTTCAGATGCCTCAGTCATGTCCATGTTGCCTTGAGTTGTTAGCAACGGTTATACACAGTCTCGAGCAAAAGAGTCAAGTGTTTTTTGGCGATCTCAAAAGCCCGCCGGGGACTTCAGTGGGCTTCTCAGGTGTTGCATCGTGCCACGCACCCGTTTTATGCTATAATGGACGACGAGGTGAGTGACGATGGCGACTTCGACGGTTGCCGATAGGGGAAGGGCAAAGGTCTGGACAGACGAAGAACTCCTGCGCATCAAGCACGAAGGCAAGGTGGAGTTGGTCAACGGGGAGTTAAGATTGATGACACCAGCAGGGATGGAACAAGGCAAAGTGAGCATCAGCCTTTCGGCAAGGCTGTATCATCACGTGCATAAACACAAATTGGGTGAAGTCTACGACGCTCAGACAGGCTTCCGTCCACCGCAGGGCGACTTGCGCGCCCCAGACGTTTCCTTTGTTCGCACGGAGCGATTGCCCGAGGGTAAAACGCCCAAGGGCTTTGGTCACTTCCCCCCCGACCTCGCCGTGGAGGTGTTCGCGCCCGATGAAACGGAGGAGGCTTACAACGAGAAGGTACGAGAATACTTACGCTGGGGGGTGCGCTTAGTGTGGTTGGTAGACCCCAACACCCAAACGGTCATCGTCTATCGCCCTGACGGAACGCGCACCGCGCTCAAGGGCAATCAGGTGTTGTCGGGCGAAGAGGTCGTGCCCGGCTTCAAGTGCCGTGTGCGCACGCTGTTCGCGTGAAGAGCCTCTTCCGCAAGCGTTACGCCTCGCTCTCGTCAATCACCTTCACCGCGACCTTGCTCTGAAATGGTGGCACCTCCGCGCCTTGCACGTTGCTGGCGACGAAACGGTAGATATGCCCGCGCTCCAGCACAACGGACGGGGCGTTGATTTTGCCATGCCCCTCCTGAACCCATTCGACGGACTTGCTTTGCGGCACGAACTTCGCCCTGCCGCGCGGGGCGGCGACGATTTTGGCGAGGAGTTCGCCGACGGGCGCGCCCGCGAGGACGAGACGGTTCTCGCCCGCCCAGTCGGTGTCGGGTCCGACGAGGGCGAGCGCCTCACGCCGCGTAACAACGCGCTGATTGCCGTTGATGTCGAGCGTGAGCGGCTGGAAGCCGATGAGGGCGCGGACGAGGTTGAGGAGGACGAGGAGCAGAATCACGCCCAACCCGATGAGCAGCCACTTTATGAGGTTGCGGATAAATTCGGCGCGTTGCGCTGCCCGCTGGGCTTCTTCCTCAGCGCGTTTTTTCGCCTCTTGTTCGCGTCGGATGGTTTCCGTCGCGCTATGGGCGCGCTGCACTGCATTGTCGGCGGCTTGGCTGAGGGCGGTGTCAGGGCCGGCGAGTTGTTTGACCTGCCCGGCGAGGCGTTCAACCTGCTGCGTTAGTTGCATCAACCGCTCTTGGTCCTGCGCGGGAAGGTGGGCTTGTTCGGCGAGGCGCTCGGCGTCGTTAAGCAGTTTCATCGCCTCATGGATGCGCGCGGTGGCTTGTGCATCGGTCTGCTTACGGGCGGCGCGGGGGACGGAGAGCGGTTTCGCCGTCAGGTCATTGCCCAGATACAGACGCACGTGCAGGGGTTTCATGCTGCCGCGATGGAACACGCGGCTTTGGATGAGATAACCGCCCGGCTCGGCGTCACCGCTCAGGCTTTTCAGGGCGTTTTGCAGCGATTGGCGGTTGGCGACTTCGTTGTTGAACAGACCGTAGCGGGGGTCGTTGGAGGGCGGGTTGGAACTATCCTTGTCGCTGACGAGGAACAAAATCCAGTTGCCCGTCGCCTTTTCCCGCTCGATTTTCTCCAGCACGGCGTAGACGGCGCGTTCATCGTCATGTCCCCCGACGTAGTTGCCCTCGCGCAAACTGGTGGTCGGGAGTTTGCCGAACAGTGACTTGGGGTCGTGCGGCGGGTAGGGCGCGCGCCAGACGCTCCCGCTCTCCCAGTGGGGTTGGAGTTGGAACGGCACGAACGACACCTCGTCGCCGCTGACGGCTTCCGCGCTCAAGAAGCTCTGAATCAACCCGCGCAGCACTTCGCCCGCCGCCGGGTCGCCTTGAAAACTCGCTGTGTTGATAGCGAAGATGAAATGGTAGTTGTGTTTCGCAAACCCGCCGCCGGTTTTGGCGTTGACCCGCGCGCGCACGGCGTCCTTGACGGACTGGGCGGCGTCCCCCAACGATGCCGCCCGCAGGGGACAGTTCATCCCGACGCCCAAAGCGATGAGAGTGATGAGATAAAGTTTGACCCTTTTCATCGTCCTGCACCTCACACCGACTCGATTATAACCGAAGCGAGACGCATACGTCAAATGCGCCCCCGGCTATGGTATAACGCCCGTAGTCGGACTGCCCTCAGACCGGAGTGAGGTGACCGCGATGGAGTTGACGGAAAAAGACAGGGCGATGAACATACTCATCGTGGACGACTCCCCCGCTGACCGCCTGTGGCTGCTGACCCACCTGCGCGCCGCTGGCTTCCACCGCTTGCTGCTTGCTGAGTCCGCCCGCGATGCCTTGCGCCAGTTGGGGGTGAGTGGTTTCTCCCGCCTTGAGGCGGAGGTGGACACGATTCTGATGGACTGCGAGATGCCAGACCTGGACGGCATTCAAGCCTGTGCGCTCATCCGCCGCGCGCCAGACCTTCGGGAAGTTCCGCTCATCTTGGCAACTGCGCACGCCGACGCGAAAAAGTTAGAGGAAGCGTTCGCTGCGGGCGTGACGGATTACATCACAAAGCCCTATAACGCGATAGAACTCATGGCGCGGCTGCGGATGGCACTGCGGCTCAGGCAAGCAATCAATGAGCGCAAAGAGCGCGAGCGGGAGTGGGAGTGCCGCACCCTGCGAGACAGTTTGACGGGCATCGCTAATCGCCACTACTTTGAGCAGCAGTTAGATGCCGAGTGGCGTCGCGCCTTGCGCAGCCGCTCGCCGCTTTCCGTGATCCT
>JANWYM010000432.1 GCA_025055355.1 Abditibacteriales bacterium | reverse complement strand
CCCCCGCGGCCCACCCCCCCCCCGGCCCCGCGGGGCGCCCCCCGCCCTGCGGGCCGGCGGCCCGCGCGGGCGGGGCGGGAGGAGATTGTGCTGTGGGACTTGGCGACGGGGCGGGCGGTGCGGCGGATGGAAGGACACACGGGTGGGGTGAGTAGCGTCGCCTTCAGCCCCGATGGGCAGCATCTGGCGTCGGGGAGTTGGGATGGGACGATACGGATATGGCGGGTGGAGTGAGGGAAGGAATAGAGACAACGACTGACCACAGGACCACGAGACCTCTGACCCTACGACGACGCGACTTGTGGTCCTGTGGTCTGTGGTCCTGTGGTCTGTGGTCCTGTGGTCCATGGTCATCTGTTGGGGCTTTTCATCCGTTGGCGGAAGATGCGCAACATTCCTGAGGTGTCAGGACTTTTGCAAGAGGTTTCATGAAAAATGCCTCGGCTGCCATCGGCTTCCTCACTGGACGCGGCGGCGCTGCGGGCGCTGCTGCGCGTTTTTAGTGATGTGACAGGGTTGAACGTCGTCGCGCTTAACACCGAAGGGGCGCCCCTGTGGGATGGTGATGAACTGTTCGCGTGTCCTCAGTGTCGGGCGCGGCGGGGAGTATCGTCCTGTCGTCGGCGGACGCAGGAAGCGGCTCGCACGGCGGCAGCGGCGGGCGTGACGCACGTTTACGTCTGCCAGGAGGACATCGCGGGCGTCGCCGTGCCGCTGTTTGGTGCGAGCGGTGTCATCGCCTGTTTCTGCGCGGGTCCGGTGCTGATGCGCCCTCCATCGCGGGGAGAAACTGAGCGACGCGCCACGAGGCGCATTGAGACGGACGCGAACCGCCCTACCTTGCCCGTCCTCTCGGAAGAGCAGATGAACGCCTGCGCGCAACTCCTCGCCGGGGTGGGGCAGTTCGCGCTGCATGGCGGACGGGCTGGCGGGGACGCCCGCCCCTACGGATGCCCCCCAACGGGGCGAGATGGTAAACTTGGCGCGGTGCGCACGCTCCCACTGCGCCGACGCGGCTGACCACAGATCTCTCAAACTGTGGTGAGATCCTTGGGCTGACTCAGGGGAGGTGCTGCGGTCATGCGTTGCAGCGGGGTGCTAATGCATCGGCAGGGACAAAGCCTGAATGAACTCCTTCATCACCCGCAGCGCCCGCGCTGAAAACGCTTCGTTGCGTCGCTGCCGGTCGCGGATGGGTTGGGGCAACGGAGGAAGCAAACCGAAGTTGGCGTTCATCGGTTGGAAAGAGGTGGGGTCCGCCGTCGTGATGTATTTTGCCAGCGCGCCCATCATGGTCTCCGGCGGGAAGACAAGCGGCTTCTCGCCATGCACGAGGCGCGCCGCGTTGATGCCGGCGATGAGACCACCTGCTGCCGATTCAGTGTAGCCTTCCGTCCCTGTCAGTTGCCCCGCGAGAAAAACGCCCGGGCGCGATTTGAGTTGGTAGGTCGGCAGCAGCACGCGCGGCGCGTTGACGAAGGTGTTGCGATGAATCATCCCGTAGCGCAGAAACTCTGCTTCCTCCAAGCCGGGAATGAGGCGGAACACGCGCGCTTGATCGCCCCACTTGAGCCGCGTCTGAAAGCCGACCAGGTTATACATGGTGGGCGGGTCGTTCTCAGGGCGCAGTTGCACGACGGCGTAAGGACGGCGGTTCGTGCGTGGGTCAATCAAGCCGACAGGCTTCATCGGACCGAAGCGCAGCGTATCGCGTCCGCGCGCGGCTAACTCTTCAATGGGCATGCAGCCTTCAAAATAGGGCACGTCTTTGTCCACCGCGTGCGGCTCAAACGTGTCGGCGGCGCGCAGGGCGTCGTAGAACGCCTGATATTCCGCCTCGCTCATCGGGCAGTTGAGGAACGCTGCTTCCCCCTTACCGTAGCGCGATGCCTGAAACACCCTATCCCGATTGATGGTGTCCGCGTCCACGATGGGTGAGACCGCGTCGAAAAACGCTAAGAAGTTTTCCCCGATGATGCCGCCGAGCGACCGCGCCAGCGCGTCGGAGGTCAGCGGACCGGTAGCGATGATGACGGGCTCCTCGTCGGGGACTTCCGTGACCTCGCCGCGCACGATGCGGACGTTCGGCAGCGCGGTCAGGCGGCGCGTGACCTCTTCGGCGAACTTCTGGCGGTCTACCGTCAACGCCGTCCCGCCGGGGATTTCCGCTGCCTCCGCGCAGGCGAGGATGAGCGAGTCGAGCAGCCGCATCTCCGCCTTAAGTAGCCCCGGCGCGCGGTCGAGGGTTTTGGATTTCAGCGTGTTGGAGCAGACCAACTCCGCGCACAAAGCGGTTTTATGAACGGGCGTCGGCTGGAGCGGGCGCATCTCGTGCAGCACGACAGGCACCCCGCGTTTGGCGACCTGCCACGCCGCCTCACTACCTGCTAACCCGCCGCCGATGATGGTCACGAATGACATAAATGAGTCGCTGTCAACGGATTCCGGGAGCGAATTAAACGGAATTATATCGCATCTGTAGCCAAGTAATCGGGTGCATCCGCTACCGCAATCCTCTGACAGCGCTTCATTGGCTACGTCGTAGGGAGACCTTGCCTGTCAGCACCGGCTGCCAGCGTCCATCGGGCAGGCGCAGGGTGAGAGTGCCAAACTCATCAATGTCTTCGACGACGCCCACGATTTGGGTCCGCTCGTCAATCACTCTCACCGTGTTGCCCAAGGCGATGTCCAGTGACTTGTATTCGTCGAGAATGACTCGGAAAGGCTCTGTGCGATAACGATGGTAATACTCCGCCAGCGCTTGGAGGATGCCGTGTAACACCTGCTCACGTTCAACCGGCTGCCGCCACTCCATCGCCAACGAGGTCACCTCCTTGCGGACCTCGAAGGGCAAATCGTCAGGCGTCATCAGAACGTTGACGCCGATGCCGATGACGGCGAAGTTGAGGTTCATGCCTTGCGCCGACACCTCGGTCAAAATCCCGCAGACTTTCTTCTCCCCTATCACCACGTCATTCGGCCACTTCGTCCGCGCCTCCAGTCCTGTGATGCGCCGAATTGCCTGCGCCACTGCCACCGCTGTCAGCATCGTGAGTTGTGGAGCGCGCGTGACGGGCATCGCCGGGCGCAGAATCACCGACAGATAAATCCCCTTGCCCTTGGGTGAGGTCCATCGCCGCTGCAGTCGCCCGCGCCCCGCCGTCTGACTATCTGCCACAATTGCCGTGCCTTCCGCTGCCCCCTGCTGCGCGAACTCTTTGGCGATGTCGTTCGTCGAGCCGACCTCGTCGAAGCGGTAAAGCAGAAAGGCGGGGAACGACTCACGGGCTTCACAGGTGACACGGACGCCCTCAGCCTTTTTGCCTCCCTCATCCGTGCCATCCGTGAACAGCGATTGGTCGTGGCTCATATCGTGAACACCTCCACTACCTCCAAGCTGATGTCCAACGCTTTGACAGAGTGCGTCAACGCACCGATGGAGATGAGGTCAACGCCGGTGGCGGCAACTTCAGCAACGTTGCGCTCATCAATGCCGCCGGAGGCTTCCAGCAAGGCACGTCCGTTGGCGAGGCGGACGGCTGCGGACATCTCGTCGGGCGTCATGTTATCGAGCAGGATGATGTCAGCATGCGCCTCCAACGCCTCGCCCAGTTCATCGAGGTTTTTGACTTCGACCTCAATTTTCATCGTGTGCGGCAGGGCGCGGCGCGCTTGTTCCACCGCCGCCCGCACGCCATCGGTGAGGGCGAGGTGATTGTCTTTGATGAGAACAGCGTCATACAAGCCGAAACGATGATTATGTCCACCGCCCACCCGCACGGCGTATTTTTCCAGCAGGCGCAGCCCCGGCGTCGTTTTGCGCGTGTCCACGATTTTGGCGCGATGCGGCTGGACGGCTTGCACCAAGCGGTGCGTCATCGTAGCAATCCCCGACAGATGCTGTAAGAAGTTCAACGCCACCCGCTCGCCCGACAGAATCGCCCGCGCCGGTCCGCCGACCTCCGCCAGCGTCGTGCCCGGCTCAACGGGCGTCCCATCGCTCACTGCCTCCTCCCACCATACCTCGTTGTCCAGCGACTCGAACGTCAACCGCGCCACATCCAGCCCTGCGATGATGCCACGTTCCTTCGCCACCAGTTCGGCGCGACACTTCACGTCCGCTGGCACGAGCAACTCCGTCGTCACGTCGCCCGTGCCTAAGTCCTCCTCAAGGGCGCGGTCCACGATGGGTTGGATGAGGTAAGGGTTGAGTTCCATAAAAGGTTGATGATTCATGATC
>JANWYM010000431.1 GCA_025055355.1 Abditibacteriales bacterium | reverse complement strand
CATAGCGGTTGCGAGGAACGAAGCAAAGCAATCCCCTCCGCCGCAGCAAGCCCCGCCGCTGCAGTCGTCTCCTCCGCCGGGGATTGCTGCGCTGCGCTCGCCGTGACAGGTATTTTCAAGGGAGTATGAAGACACTCATCACGGGCGGCGCCGGGTTCATCGGCTCGCATCTGGCGGAAGCGCTGCTGACAGCAGGACACGAAATCGTCGTGGTGGACGACCTGTCCACTGGGCGCTACGAAAACATCCGCGCCCTACGCGACCACCCGCGATTTCGCGTGTTCATCAGTTCCATCCTCGACCGCAGCCTGATGGAGCCGCTCATTGCCGAGTGCGATGAGATTTATCATCTCGCAGCAGCGGTAGGGGTGCGCCTCATCATCGAGGAGCCCGTCGAGACGATTGAAACGAACATCTTGGGCACCGAGGTGGTCCTCAACCTCGCCAGCAAATACAATAAGAAAACGCTGCTCGCTTCCACCTCCGAAGTCTACGGCAAAAACAACGCTGTGCCGTTTCGGGAGGACGACGACAGCGTGATTGGCGCGACGACGAAGAGCCGCTGGAGTTATGCCTGCTCCAAAGCGATGGACGAGTTTCTCGCGCTCGCCTATCACAAGCAGAAAGGCTTGCCCGTGATCATCGTGCGGTTGTTCAACACCGTCGGTCCACGCCAGACGGGACGCTACGGGATGGTCATTCCCAACTTCGTGCGGCAGGCGCTGCTGGGTCAACCGCTCACCGTGTTCGGTGACGGTGAGCAAAGTCGCTGCTTCATGCACGTTCAGGACGCGGTCAAAGCGCTCATCGCGCTGATGGCGCACCCCGACGCGGTGGGGCAGATTTTCAACTTGGGCAGCGATCAAGAGGTGACCATCAACGAACTGGCGCGACGAGTGATTCACTTGACGGAGAGTTCGTCAACGATTCAACACATTCCCTACCACCAAGCCTACGAGCCTGGTTTTGAAGACATGCGGCGGCGTGTGCCTGACATATCGAAGTTGCGCCGACTCATCGGGTTTGCGCCACAAAGGAGTCTGGACGAGATTCTGTGTAGTGTCATCGAGTATTTCCGCAACGGACGAACCGTGGACGATGTAGCCTAAGTCGGTGACCAGTGACCAGTAACTAGTAACCAGTAACCAGTAGCCGGTGACCCGTGACACCACGACCGCTTGCTGGTCACTGGTCACTGGCACTGGTCACTGACTACATGGAGGTTCAATGATGCACCCTACCACGGTGAAGTTGCTAAGTTTTGCCGCCTCGTTAGGGTTGGCGCTGGTGCTGACACCGATTGTTATCATCTTGGCGCGGCGGCTGGGACGAGTGGCAAAACCCCGTCCTGACCGTTGGCATCAGCAGCATACCCCCGCTCTCTTCGGGGGGATAGCGATTTACCTTGCGTTTGCCCTCCCCGCGCTCTTCCTGCTGCCGGACAAGCAACGATTCCTTGGCTTTGCCGTCGGCACGTTCCTCATCTTCGCGCTGGGATTCGTAGACGATGTAGTAAATCTCCGCCACTATACGAAGTTGTTCGGGCAAATCCTGACAGCGTGCCTTGTGACGGCGTTCGGGGTGACCTTCGACCAGTCCACGCTCGGACCGATGGCGATTCCCTTGACCGTGTTCTGGCTGGTCGCTATCACTAACTCCTTCAACTTGCTGGACAACATGGATGGCTTGTGCGCAGGCGTGGCGGGCGTGGTGTCGCTCATCCTCTGTTTGCACGCCTCGTTAAGCGGTGACTCGCTGGTGGCGATTCCCTGTCTGATGCTGGCGGGCGCGTCGGTGGGCTTTTTGTTCTTCAACTTCAAACCGGCGCGTATCTTCATGGGCGACTGCGGCAGCATGTTTTTGGGGTTGTCGCTGGCAATCCTCGCGGTGATGAGCAGCAGTTGGCTCGCGCCCAACATGGTCTTTTCGCTGCTGGTGCCGACGCTGATGCTGGCGATCCCCCTGTTTGACACCTCGTTCGTCAGCATTATGCGCACCCTCAACGGGCGCTCCATCGCGCAGGGCGGCACCGACCACACCTCCCATCGCCTCGTGTCGTTGGGCTTGTCGGAGCGGCGGGCGGTTATCCTGCTCTATCTCATCAGCGCGGTCTTCGGTTTAATTGCCCTCATCGGCTTGACGGGCTACAACACGGTGCTGCTGGTGCTGGCGGCGTTCGCGGTCATCGGCTTGGTCATCTTCGGCAGGCTTTTGGCGGAAGTCGAAGTTTACCAAGAGCCCGCCGCGCTCCAAGCGGCGTGGCAGCGCAAAATCTCAGAGGACAAAACGGTGCTGGGCGGCATCGTGATGTATAAGCGGCGGATGCTGGAAATCCTGATTGATTTCGGGCTGATCTGCGCCTGCTACTACGCGGCGTTCCTGCTGCGCTTCGACGGACAACTTCCCGACGACGTGACGCGGTTCATCACCCGGTCGCTCCCCTACGTCGTCATCTGTCAGTTGGCGATGTTCTTCCTTTTCGGGTTGTATCGCGGCCAATGGCGCTACACGAGCACCGCGGACCTGCTGTCCATCTTCAAGGCTGTATCCGCCGGTTGTCTTCTTTCGTTCGGTGTCGTCACAGTGGGGTTGGGCTTTGACGGCTTCTCACGCGCCGCCTACGTGATTGACTGGTTGTTGCTGATAGTGATGGTGTCGGGCGCGCGCATCTCCAGCAAAGTGTTCCGCCACTACTTGGCGCCTTCGACGGAAAGCGCGAAGCGCGTCGTCATCGTCGGCGCGGGCGACGCGGGCGAGTTGGTCCTGCGCGACATCCGCAACAACCGCAACGCTGGCTACTTACCCATCGGCTTTTTGGACGACGCGCCCACCAAGCAGAAATCCACCATTCACGGCTTAGCCGTTCTGGGCACCACCAGCATTTTGCGCGATGTCATTCAGGAGCAACGGGTCGACGAAGTCATCATCGCCATGCCCTCCGTCAAGGACGGCGTCATTGACCGCGTCAAAAACGTCTGCGCGGAATTAGCCGTCCCCTGCCGCGAGGTGAAGGGCATGATTACATGAAGCGGGCAAGGATACGTTTGCACGTTGGAACGTTAGAACTGTTGAAAGGTTGAAACGTGCCAACGTGCTAACTAAACTTTTGCGTCTCGCGCTTCTCTCCCTCCTCACTGCGGGAAAACGTCATGGCGAGTGCAGCGAAGCCATCTGCCGAATGCCTGTCATTGCGAGCGCAGCGAAGCAATCCCCTCCGCGCCAGCCGCCTCCTCCGCAGGGGATTGCTTCGCTGCGCTCGCAATGACACCCCCACGCGGAGGAGAGAGCAGAACGCAAAAGTTTAGGTGCTAACCTGTAAGCCTCAGAGGCTGGCTTCTGATTTTCCTTCCCATCACCACCACGCATCATACATCGGCTTATGCAGCGCCAGGGCGAGGAGGCTCCAGGCGCAGGCGACGATACATTCCCCGATGATCAGCCCAATGAAGAAGGGGAGGGCTTTGCGATACATGTTCGCCCCGCCGTAGCGCAGCAGGACGGTTTTGATGACGGAGGTGACAACCAGCGCTGCCCAGTAGAAATCCACCGCGTAACTCAGCCCCAGCACATAGCCCATCGGGTGCAACGAGAACCAAAGAAAGCGGGTGCGGAGAACGCTGAGGAGCAGAGCGAAAACGAATCCGCCGACCATGAAACCCTGAGCGAGACGGTTGGGCTGCTGCACGTCCGTGTTGCGCAGCCAACCGTCGAGGCGCAGGAAGGTATCCTGTCCGACCCAGAGCACTTCGGCAGCGGCTTTCACGGCGCCGTCGCGGTAGAACAGGGCAGGGTAAAGGAAAAAGCAACTCAGAACGCTGAACAGCGCGACCACAGAGAGCAGCGCCCAGACTTTCACTTTGCTGATGCCCGCCAATTCCGCCATGCGGAAACATTCCAACGCGGTGGGCATGGGGTGGTTGCGGTTGAGGCGGTTGAACCACCAGAACAGCGCAAATATCGAGAGGTTCTGCGGACCGACCGCCGCTGCGCCGAGGTGGACGATGAGGATGTCCTGGGGGTTGACGAACAGCATCGAGTGAGCGGGCGGACCAATTTCAGCGCGGATGCGCGTGACGGTGGTGGAGATAATGAAGTAAAGAAGAAAGAACGCTGTGAAGATACCGCTGCTCATGCCCGCCGCGCGGCAAATCATCCAGAGGGCAACGCCGCAGAGGAGAAACAGCGCGAACGTCACGCGATAGAGGCGGGACTCGGCTCTGTCAGCTATCAGGTGCGGCACGCGCGTCGGCAGGAAAACTTTCCGCAGCACCTCTTGCA
>JANWYM010000430.1 GCA_025055355.1 Abditibacteriales bacterium | reverse complement strand
CCCAACCGCAACACCCGCGTCAACCGCTTGGCGACCTCACCCGTCAGCGCAAAGCAATGGGCTCCGCCCTCACTCCAACTTCCCAACTTCCCAATTTCCCTAACGTAGATGCGCGGCAAACGTCACCCACCCCTCTCGTTCAATCACACCCTGCATGACAAACCCCGCCTCTTGCCACGCTGCCTCCACCTCCCAGCGGCGCGAGGACGGAACGCCCGACGCGATGAACGTTCCTGAAGGTTTTAACACGCGCGGCACTTGGGGCAACATGTCCAAAACATCCGCCGTGCTGAGGTTCGCCACGACCACATCCGCCCGCACCCGCAGCGCGTCGGCGAAGGAACCTTGCAGCAGGAACACCTCATCTGACACTTGATTCCGCGCGACGTTCTCCCGCGCCACCTCCAGACACAGGGGGTCAATATCCAGCGCCATCACCCGCTCCGCACCCAACTTCGCCGCCGCAATCGCCAAAATCCCGCTACCTGTGCCGACGTCCAACACCGTCTCCCCGCCGCGTATGATGCGCTCCAAAAACTCCAAACACCCCTGCGTCGTCGCGTGCTGCCCCGTCCCGAACGCCATGCCAGGGTCAATCCATACCACAACGCGGCGGCAACCGCTCGGCAGTTCCACCCACGTCGGCTGAATCAACAACCGCTCCCCAATCTCCAGCGGCTGAAACTGCGCCTTCCATCCCTCCACCCAATCCTCTTCGGGAATCCGCTGGCACGTCACCCGAAACCCCGACGGCACCACGCCCCACTCAACGGCGGTCTGCAACCGCTCGCGCAGCACGTCCAAGCACGCCGGCACCTTCACCGACTCGCGCAGATACCCCTTGACGACGACGCCCCCCGCAGGCACGCCGGAAGCGTGCGCTATCACCGTCCCCGCGCAGCCGATGCCCACCAACAACTGCGTGACGACATCCGCCGCCTCGGCACTCGTCTCCACCGCAATCTCCGTCCAGTGTTTGCTCATCGGCAACATCCTAACGGATAGACTGTTCATGGGTTCATGGGTCATCCGTTGGCTTGCCGTCCCGAGGTCTGGCGACCTCGGCTACCCGCGCCGGCGGGTTGCATAGCCGAAGTCAGCAGACTGCGGGAGCAATCTACGTCGGCGGACTTTGTCGCAAGCAGCCCGCGACTTCAATCGGGGGAGGTTTTGGGGATAGGTTCTGAGAATCCATAGGCGCAGGCTTGACGCCTGCGCACCGTGCACCCGTCACGGACGCGGCTACGTTTTGCGGATGACCTCACCACACAACCGTCATGAACCTGTTTCACCCACTATCAACATCGGCTGACCACGATCCGTTGACCATTCTTGCACATCTGACCTAAAAAGAGGTATGGAGAGTTGAGCCACACACTATTTGTTGAGCTTCTTGGGCTTGTTGGCTTTGGCGCCCTTGAGTCTGGGGAGGTTGACCACCTCAATGGCTTGCGCCCGCACTACGCCGTCCGCGCCCGCTTGTCCCTGCACCGCGACTATGTCGCCGACTCTCATGTCAGCAGCGGACCCCTCTTTCAGCGTCACAATGTGCGTTGCGTCGGTGGTTTTGACCTCATATTCGGTGTCCACTGTCTTCACCTTCAGCGGCGCCGTGCTGGTCACGCTGCCTATAATGCGGTTGGTCGGCGGCTTTTTCGGGGCTTTTTTGGGGAGTTTTGCGTTCGTGCTGGGGCGGACGATGACCGCTCTCGCGTCAATGCTGCTACCTGAAATCGCTCCTTGAACGATGACCACATCCCCCGTTTTCAAATCGCCGATTTTGATAGGCTCGGCTTTGAAAACCTTGGTTGTGTCCGTGTAACTCACCGTGGTCGTCACGCCCTGACGCCCCACCAGCGTGAGCGTCTTTTGGGCGGTGTCAATCGCGCTGATTTTGCCCTGCGCCCCTGCGCGCTTTGCCCCCTTCGCCGCTCCAGCATAACACAGACCCGCCGCGAGGATGACAAAACTGAGCGTGAAGGTCAATGCCCACTTTTTCATGTCGCTCCCTCCAATGAGAAAACCTTGTGGCTGAGTTCGACGGGACGTTCCGCCGACATCCTCAGTTCACCGAGGTAGACGTTAGGAGGAAGGCAAAGTTCAGCCGCCGGGGAAAACGTATGGGGGATATAAGTGCCTATCATTGGGAGCGCAGTGAAGCAATCTCATTCGCAGGGGATTGCTTCGTCGCTTCGCTCCTCGCAATGACAGGTAAAAGGGGATGGGTTTGCTCCGCTCCTCGCAATGACGGGCAAAAGGGGATGGCTTCGCTTTCATACGGCATGGCAGGTGTTAGGGGTCGTATGCCTATGCACTAAACCATCTTGAGCGCCTGCGCGAAATCGGCGATGAGGTCGCCGATGTCTTCAATGCCCACCGAGACCCGAATGAGTCCGTCCGTCACGCCCATCCGTTGGCGTTCCTCGTCGGGAACGTTGATGTGAGAGGACAAGGCGGGGTGTGTCACCAACGTCGCCACGTCGCCGAGGTGAGGAACGAAGCGGGCGATCTTGAGCGATTCAATCACCCTCGCTGCCGCCGTCACGCCGCCTTTAACCTCGAACGCAAACAAACTGCCGCAGCCGTGCGGCAGCAGACGCTGCGCAACGGCATGCTCGGGATGAGAGGCTAAACGCGGATGCCACACGCGACTGACCTGCGGCTGCTCATCCAGCCAACGCGCCAACGCCTCAGCGTTTTGCGACTGCCGCTCCACCCGTAAACTGAGCGTGCGAATCCCGCGCAGTGTCAACCACGCCTCGAACGGCGCGACTTGCATCCCCGTCTTAATCGCTATCTGCCGCGCGCGTTGCACGAGGTCGCGGTCGTTGCTGAGGAACACCCCCGACATCGCGTCGGAGTGTCCGCTGAGATACTTCGTCCCGCTGTGAATCACGCCCGTCACGCCGAACGCCAACGGACGGCACAGGCACGGCGTCGGAATCGTGTTGTCCACGAACAATCGGGCACCTGCTTGTTGGGCAAGGCGACTGACGCGCTCCAAGTCCACCACGCGCGCTGTGGGGTTAGACACGGTCTCGACGAAAATCAACCTCGTCTGCGGCGTCAACGCGGCTTCGACGGCGGCGGCGGTCGGGTCCACGAACGTCACCTCAACGCTTAGGCGCGTCAGTTCATCGCGGAACAGGACAAACGTGCCGCCGTAGACATCGCGGGCGGCGACCACGTGGTCGCCTTTGTTCACCGCCGCCCACACCGCGCAATAGATCGCGCTCATGCCCGTGGCGCAGGCGAGCGCAGCCTCCGCACCGTCCAAGCGCTTCATGGCGTCTTCGAGCAAGCGCATGTTGCCATGACCGTATCGTCCGTAATACCAATCATCCGACTGCCCGCGCGCGCGGCGTTCGAGTTGCTCTACGCTGTCGAAGCGGAACCCGACCGACTCGTAAATCGGCGGCGCGCTCAGATGCGTGGGGGAGGTGGCTTCGGTGTCTATGTGGACGGCGAGGGTGGAGAGATTCATGGCATTCAAGGGTTCATGGGGCTACAGGTTCATGAGTTCATGAGTTTATGAAGCGCGCAGCGTTGCCCTATGAACTCATGGACCCTCGACCTCATGAACTTGTCGTGACAGCGGCTTCGATGGCATCGTAGAGTTCCTGCCCGCGCTGCCCCAACCCGATGATGATGCCCTTGCTGTCAATGAGAAAATGCGCGGGGAGGTTGTGCACGCGATATAGTTTACTCAACGCGAACTTGCCGTCCGCGCCGTCGCAAATCTGCGTCCAGTCCACGTCGCGGTCTTGCATGAAATCTTTGAGGGCTTTCACGTCTTTGTCCTGGGCGATGCCGATGACGACCAGACCTTTAGCCTGAAACGCTTGATGAACGCGCTTGATGTGGGGCAACTGCCGCCACGACTCGGCATCCTGGAGCGACCAGAAGACCAGCAGAACCGTCTTGCCCTTCAATGCGCTGAGGGAAACGGTTTTCCCGTTCACGTCTTGAGCCGTGAAGTCGAGAGCGGGACTACCGCGCGTCAGGGGCGGCTTGGGCGGGACTGACTGGGCGGAGACGCGCAACGTGATTTGCGTTCCCGGCGCGTTGAGGGCGGCGACCTCGTAGGTGACGCCGCCGACGTTAAACGGCTCCGCCGCCGAGAACCATTCATGGGAGTCAAATCGCCCGTTGAGTTTGCCGTCCCCGTCCGTGTCTATGAGGAGGACGGTGTGTGCCAAGTCGTTGAACAGCCCATCCACGTTGTCGTCAATGACGGCGATTTTGCGAGTCGTGTTGCCAAACTTGATCTCTCCCAAGCGAA
>JANWYM010000042.1 GCA_025055355.1 Abditibacteriales bacterium | reverse complement strand
CGCCCCCCATCATCATCAGCAGCAGCGGCGCGAACCAGCGGCTCAACCACCAGACGAACTGTGTGGAGACAGGCAGGTCCACCTTGAACTCCTTGAAAATTTCCATCTGCTTAGGGACGAGGAAGATGAACATCCCTGAGATGATGATGAGGGCGATGGTGCTGACGACGGCGGGGTAGACGAACACCGTAGCAAGTTGCCGCGCCAGTATCGCCGAGCGCTCGCGGAAGGCAGCTACGTCCGCGACGACCTCATCTAACGCGCCGCTGCGTTCGCCCGCGTGGAGCAGGGCAACGGTAATGTCGTCGAAAAGTTCTTGCTCCATGCCCGCCGCCGCTGCAAACGACTCGCCGTGCGCGAGGTGGTGAGACAGATGGAGCGCGGCGCGTTGCACGCGGAGCAGGGGGGCTTCCTGCGCGATGAGGCGCAAACTGTCCAGCAGCGACAACCCTGCGCGGAGGGCGGCGGCTAACTGGCCCAGGAAAACGGTCAAGTGAAACGCCGAGCGTTGACGCCATCGGCGCGGCGTGGGAGCAGACGCCGCTCGCACGGATAAAACTTCCATACCTTTTGCGCGCAACTCCTGCACCGCCTGCGGCAGGCTTTGCGCGAGGACGTGGGTGGAGGCAGTCGTCGTCCCGTCGCGGACAAAGCAAGTGTAGGTGGGCATGACAATGAGCGATCAATCATAAGGTTGCGCGGTTGCTGTCATTCCTTTACCCCGCCTCCCACTCCGCCCCGATACAATGCCTGTCATGGTGAGCGCAGCGCAGCAATCTCCTGCGGAGGAGACGGCTGCGGCGCAGGGGATTGCTTCGTCGCTCCGCTCCTCACCATGACATCAGGCATCAGGGCAAAAAGCCCCGACGCGCCGCTCCCGTGACTCCCCGCGTGGGAGGAGTCGAAGGAGGGAGAAGACAGGGTCAGCAACGGCGCAACTTTCGCCCATGTTGGATGGATCACCCTAACCATCAACCGTTGCCGTGCTCTTCCGCCAGAATTCGCTTGATTTTCCGCTTGCCGCGAAAGAGAGCGCGGTCAATGCACTCGGAGGTGCGCCCCAACTCGTGAGCGATTTCGTGGTAGGTCATGCCGGAGGCATACATGACGATGGACTGGTATTCCAGGGGGCTGAGCAGCCGCCGCATCTGCACGCGCAGGTGGCGGGTGGTGACTTTATCCAGCCATACTTCCTCCGCCCCACGCTCGGCAGGTTCAACGAGCAGTTCGGAGAGCGGCACGTCGCTATCGTCGTTGGGCGCCTGGTCAAGCGAGTGGGCGGAGTTCAGCGGCGCGTATTTCAGGCGGTTCGCCATTTTGACGGCGGAGAGAATCTGGCGACGGATGCATAACGTCGCAAAGGCGGGGAAGGAATTCGATTTGCGGGCGGAGAAATCGCGGATGGCTTTGAACAAGCCGATCATGCCCTCCTGGATGAGGTCTTCCGTGTCCGCTCCCGCGAGGTAGTAGGGACGCGTCTGCTGCAGCACCATCTGCTTAAACTTGCTCAACAGTTGTTCATAGGCGTGCGCGTTGCCCTCTTGCGCCAGCCGCACCAACTCTTCATCCGACATGCGAGAGAGTGAAATCATCGGAGCGGAAGGGTAGGACTCCGGGACCTCCTTCCCATGGCCGTTCCCGTTGGGGGAGGGGTTGCCCTGGCCCTTCTCATGGTTGGCGCGGAGCGTCGAGCCGTGATCAGGCAAGCGACGATTGCCTGCCGCCGCCGAGAGCCGCCCCTTCGTCCTCTCACCTTGGGATTTGCCGATAGTGGAACGTTGTTTTCCGTTCGACCCGTTCTTCATCGTCTTCTAACCACTCCTCATCTCACGGTGTCGGCATGATTATACACGATGGAGAAAGGTGCGTCAAGAAAAGCGGGCAAAGAAAAAAATAATCCAACGGGAGAAGCGGGTGAAGGGGTCAATTGACTCCCTGCCTATTTCCCCTTGAGCCTCGCGTAACCCAGCCCCTCCTGCGCGATCGCCGGCGCAAGCACGAACATGGGGTCCATCGGGCGGCGGGCATCGCGGGGAAGGTCAAAGGGGGGAAGCGGGCGCCCCTGCAAATCGCTGACGCGCGCGCCGGATTCCTGCGCGATGAGGATGCCAGCCGCACAGTCCCACAATTTGAAATCGTAGAGGACGGCGCCGATGAACGTGCCGCGCGCCACGTAGGTGAACTCCGCGACCGCGCTGCCCAACACGCGCACCTTACAAGGCACGTGGAGGTCCAGCCCCCAGAACGCCGTGGAACTGATGCAAAACAGATCGTCCTTCCGCACGCCTCCCTGCTGGCGGGCGCGCGTCGGTTGGCCGTTGAGAAACGCGCCTTGCCCGGCGACGGCAGAGAAGCATTCGTCCAGCGCAGGAAAGTAGGCAGCCCCCAAATGTGGCACGCCGTCTTTCAGCAAGCCGATGGAGACCGCCCAAATCGGCAGCCCGGCGACGAAGTTCGCTGTCCCGTCAATCGGGTCAATAGCCCACACCCACTCCCCAGCCAGATCACCTTCGTCAGCGTGTTCCTCACCCACGATGCGGGTGTCGGGGAAATGCCGCAGCAGTTCCTGCCGGATGAAGGTTTCCACGTCGTGGTCGGCTGCGGTCACAAACGAGCGGTCCTGTTTTTCGACCGGGGCTACACGCCCGAAATGCTCTAACGCCAACGCGCCCGCTTGGCGGGCGATGGCGATGACGGTATTAATCATCAAGGCAGTTCATGGGTCCATGCGCTCATGAACTTCATGAACCCATGAACCCATGAGCGCATTTCACACAAACAGCGCGCCCACACTTTCGCCGGTGTGGATACGCTTGATGGCTTCGCCGAACAGCGAGGCGACGGAGAGAATCGTCACCTGCGGCGCTCGGCGTTCGGGGGGGATGTGAACGGTGTTGGTGACGACGACCTCTTGGAGCGGGGAGGCGGCGATGCGCTCGGGCGCGGGTCCGCAGAAAACGCCGTGCGTTGCCCCCGCATACATTTTGCCGACGCCGACGCGCTCAATCGCGTGGAGCGTGGCGATCAGCGAGCCGCCCGTGGCAATCTCGTCGTCGAAGACGATCACATCTTTGCCCTCTACGTCGCCGACGACGTAGCGGACCTCGACCGCCGCATCGCCGAGGCGCCGCTTGTCCACGAACGCCATGGGGATGTTCAGTTTCGCTGCATATTCCCCCGCCCGTTTCGCACTGCCCGCGTCGGCGGCTAAGGCGACGACGTTGGATAGGTCGAGGTTCCTTTGCAAATAGTCGCACACAATAGGCACGGCGGTCAGGTGGTCGGTCGGCACGCGAAAGAAGCCATGCACCTGCGGCGAGTGCAGCGTCATAGTCAGCACGCGGTTAGCGCCCGCTGTTTCCAGAAGGTCCGCCAGCAATCGCGCCGTAATCGAGATGCGCGGATGGTCTTTTTTGTCCGAGCGGGCGTAGGAAAAATAAGGGATCACCGCCGTAATCCGCCGCGCCGACGCGCTGCGCAGCGCGTCAATCATAATTAGCATTTCCATGATGTGTTCGCTCACCGGATACGACAACGACTGCACGACGAACACATCCTTCTCGCGCACGTTCTCCTGGATTTGAACGAAGATGTTGTCGTTGGCGAAGCGCGTGATCTCCACCGCGCCCAGCGGGATGCCGATGTAGTCGCAAATCTCTTGCGCCAGCGGACGGTTGGAACTACCAGCGAACACTTTGAGTTGGTCTTGCATGGAGGTCCCGATGATTGTCAACCGCCACGCCGCCAAGTGCGCCCAGTTTTTGACCTAAACTTTTGCGTTTTGCCGTTGGCTGAGAGCCTCACCCCAAAGTCCCTGCAGCCCCCAACTTGTTGCGGCGGGGGTAGCCGCTGACCCCCAGTCAACGCATGGGTCGCGCCTGGTCGGGCGGGACGCCCAGCCCACGGCGCGTTGACGGTCCGCGAACGAAACGCAAAGGTTTAGTTACAACATCCGGCGTTGCTTGGCGACTTGGGGGTTAATAGTATCCGTCTTCTTCTTCGCGCACAATCTGGAACTCCTCTTCTTCCTCCTCCGCTTGCGGCTTTGGCTTGGTTGGCTCTGCGGCCGGCGCCGGGAGCGTCTCCGCAACAGGCTGTTCGGCGGCGCGGCGGCGGGACTGGACGGCTTCGTAACCGCGCTCGAGACACTGGTCGCAAATCGCTGCGCCCACGCTACGCTTGAAATACACGCTCGCGCTTTCGGGGCGCCCACAGAACGTGCAGGCGTTGAAATGGCGGGGGCGCAAGCGGTAGAAGATGAGATAGGAAACCAGCATCATCACCCCGACCAGCAGACAGACGTTCGCGCTCAGGTAACTGCGGGGCATCCATCCCTGCTGCGTGGCGTAGAGTAGGAGCGCAATCCCGATGGCGACCGCCGCCATACTCAGGCTCATCCACGAGAACATCGGCCACAAGCGGTCCGCCAGCAGGTTCGCGTGGTCGAGGGACGGTTCACTCCGCGACAGGAATTCCAGTTCGACGGGACGGCTGAGGTGTTCGGCTAACTTGATGAATACCTGCGGCAGAATGTCCTCGCGCTCGCCCTGCCGCACCATGTCAATAAAGAACGGATTGAAGATGTCGGGGAACCGCCCCAGCGAACGCGACAGGGTGCGCCCCAGCCGGAGGTCGCGCTCGATGGAAGAAAACACCTGCTTCAGCACGTTGTTGGAGGTCTGGTCGCGCAGCACGGTCAGAACGCGCAAAATATCCGTCCCTGCCTCCAGCATCGCCCCGAACTGGCGGCAGAACAGGACTAACTCTTCGCGCTCGACGTGGCTCTCGTTACGCACCACGGGTCAACCGGTCTGTGAACTGTTGACGCGTTAACACGTTGGCACATCAGAACGTTGAACCTGCTAACCTGCCAACCTGCTAACCTGCTAACGCGCTGACCTGAGACCATCACGCCTTGACCTTCGGCTCATCGGGCTCGCGTGAGGCGATAAATAGTGAGAGTCGTCTCCTGCGGGGGCATGTCGGCCAGATACAGATTCCCCTGCGAGTCGCTCTTGATGACCGGCACCATGGTCTGCGGGATGTTAGTGACGAACAAAGTCACGCGCGGCGGACGCCCCGGCTGCGGCGCGGCGACCTTGTAGATGTTAGTCTTAACGTCCGACTCGCGCACCATGACGTAGAGGTTCCCCGCCGGGTCCATGGTGAGCCTTTTGTAAGTCAGCATCTCGTCCGAAACGGTCACGATGCCGGACGCGGTGTTGGTCGTGAGCGTCGCGTAGCGCATAATGGCCCCCTTCCCATCGGGGATGACGCGGTAGATGACGTTATCATAGTGGTCGGCAAACAGCAGGCTGCCGTCGGGCGCCATGACCATGTCGGCAACGTCGTAAGGGTTCGCCATGCCGCGCACCTCGGTGCCATCCGGGCTGATGCGCAGGATGCGCCCCTGCGTGTTGATTTCATCACCGCCCATCCCCACTGGGCTGGTGCCGATGTAAATGGGCTGCTCCCCTTGCTCATTCGGTTTGCCATAGACGAGCGACCACGCGATCTGGGGGCGTTGCGTCTGCTGCGTGAAGGGCATCATGCGCAGGAGAAACTCCCCGCGCGCGATTTTAGTGCCTGTGCCGCCCTGGTCGGGTTGCCTGATGTGATAGACCTCTGACATCGCACTGATGGCGCCGGTGGAGTAAGCCATCCTGCCCTTGTTATCGAACGCGATCGCGGCAACGTCCGTCGCGTCGGTGAAGTCGGAGACCTTGCGTTTGCCTGACGGACCTATCTGCTGCTCGACCTTCTGAATCCCGCCGTCGTTGAGGATCCCTATGTCGCCGATGTTAGTGACGTAGAGGTTATCGGCGCTGTCAAACGCGAAGGAGATGCGCCAAAAACCGGGGCGCCTCACCCCATCGGCAAACTTCTCGCTGCTCCATCCTGCCTCTCGAATGACCGGAGCGCCCGTTGTGGTTGCGGGAGGCTGTCCCTGCGCGACCCCATGCGGTGGCTGAGACAGCAGCCCTGCCCCGCCGCACAGCAACGTCACCAGCAACCCCCATCGCACGACTGAACCTGTTTGATGCACGCTGCCACCTCCAACCCTTGCAAGAATGCGGGTAGGATAGCCCGTTGGCACGTCGGAACGTTAAACCTCCCAACGTGCCGACGTGCTCGTTGTTCTATTTGACTCTTTCTAAATACTCGCCTGTGCGCGTGTCTACGCGGATGACCTCACCGGTGCCGACAAACAGCGGCACTTGCACGACGGCACCGGTTTCTAACTTCGCGGGCTTCGAGCCGCCTGATGCCGTATCGCCGCGCAAGCCGGGGTCGGTCTCAACAACTTTAAGTTCCAGCGACGGCGGCAACTCCACCCCTATGAGTTGCCCCTTGTATTCCGTGACTGTGACCGGCGTGTTCTCTTTGAGAAATCGCCGGGCGTCGCCGACCTGCTCTCCGGTCAGCGTGACTTGGTCGTAGTTCGTCGTGTCCATGAACACGTATTCATCCCCCGCGCTGTAAAGGAACTCCATCTGGCGCCGTTCCACGCGCGCCTGCTCCATCCGCTCCCCCGCGCGGAAGGTCTTGTCCACCGTCGCCCCCGTCATCAGGTTCTTCAGCGTCGTGCGCACGAACGCCCCACCCTTGCCGGGCTTGACGTGCTGGAAGTAAATGATTTGATAAACCTGCCCCTCATATTCAATGGTCAAGCCGTTCTTGAAATCCGCCGTCGTAATTGCCATAACTGCCCCCCCAGCTAAGGGTCAATGGTTCATGCGCTCATCCGACCATCAACCATGAACCATGCGCCCCTTACTCCTCTTCGCCTTCGACCTCACCCAGCCGCAGTTCGATGTCCTCACGGTTCTCAATGCGTTCGATCCTGCCGTCGCGAATCCAGATGACGCGGTCGGAGACGTCAATCATTTTCAGGTCATGCGTCGCCGAGATGATGGTGACGCCTTGCTCCTTGTTAAGACGGCGCAGCAGTTCGATGATCTCTTTGCCCGTGCGCAGGTCGAGGTTGCCAGTCGGCTCATCCGCCAGCACGATGGCGGGGTCGTTCGCCAGGGAGCGTGCAATTGCCACCCGCTGCTGTTGACCGCCGGACAACTGCGCTGGCTTGTGGTGCAGCCGCTCGCCCAACCCCACCGTCTCCAGCAACTTAACCCCCTTCTCCAGCATCTCATCGCTGGACATCCCCGCGAAGATCATGGGCAGCGTGACGTTCTCCAAAGCGGTCATGACGGGAATGAGGTTGAACGTCTGAAAGATGTAGCCGATTTTGCGGCAGCGCAGCCACGCCAACTCAAAAGCGTCCAACTGCGCCATGTCCACTTCGTCAATGAACACTGTGCCGCTGGTCGGCTTGTCCAGTCCGCCAATCATGTTGAACAGCGTGGACTTGCCCGACCCGGATGGTCCCATGATGGAGATATACTCTCCCCGGCGGATGTCCAACTTCACGTCGCGCAGCGCGTAGACCGTCTGGTCGCCCAACTGATACTGCTTCGTCAAGTCGCGCGTGCGCACAATGTATTCCTGCACCATTTCTGTTGCCATAGAAGCCCTCTGTATAACTTTATGTCACCCGTCGCGCCGCGACGGAAAATCCGCAACGGCGTCGCGGGCTATTCTCTGCGCTATCTCCCCTCAGCACAAAAGCAGGCGCCGGCTTTCTGCCTGCGCATAACGCACCCGTCGAAGGCGCGGCGACACTTTTGGGAGGGGGCAAACCCCGTTTTTATGCACACTCTTAGATCTCCGTTCGCAGGGCGGCAGCGGGCGGCAGTTTGGCGGCGCGAATCGCCGGCAGAATCGCTGCCACGATGGACAGCAGCGTGCCAATGACCACACTGAAGATCAGGCAGGCGAACAGCGTCAGCCAATCGAAGTGAGCGAACAGGCGCGTGCCGATTTGCAGCCGATACCACACCACCATCACGCCCATCCCCAGCACCGACCCGGCGAGGGAGCCCAACAGCCCCATCAACCCCGACTCAATCAGCAGCAGGTTGACGATGAAGCGGTCCAGCGCGCCCAAACACTTCATCGTGCCGATCTCACGGAACCGCTCCGTGACGGACATCAACATCGAGTTAGTGATGCCCACCGTGCAGACCAGCAGCGACATGACCACCAGCCACGCTGATCGCGCCCGCATTATCTCATCGGGGTTGAGCGACAGAGCGCGGATGATGGGGAACAGAACGGTCTTCACCGTCCACTCGGCGGGCGGGCGCGCTTGCTCTGGGTTCTGCGCGATAGCCATCGCGCCCATGGCGACGGCTTGCGTGCACACGACCATGAGAAACGCGATGCTCAGGAACGTCCCCGACGCTGTGATCGCCGCTCGCCCCAATCGAATGGTGATGTTGCGGAGGCTAATCTTGAACGCCTGTCTCAAGGGCAACTTAATCTGCCGTTGAATCCCACCCTTGCTGGGCGGTTGCCCGGCTTCACTCGCCATGCTGTTCCCACTCCTTTCCCGCCTCTCATCGGCGACGGCGATGCTTGCGCTTGGCGCGCTGGGACTTGTCATCCCCCGCCGCCTCCCCGTCTCCCTTCGGCGCCGCGCTCACCGCGAACCCCACCAGCCCCCGCTTGCCCATCGCCCGCAGATACGTCGTCAGCGACAACTCCGCCTCCTTGAGGTTCAACTGATACCGCTGCGCCAACTGCCGTATCATAGTTTGGAGGTCCGTCTCGCCGTCGCACAGGTCCCACACGAACGTCCCCGCTTCGTCCAATACGATCGTCCGCTGCGCCGGGACCGGGAACAACATCCCCAGCACCTTCCCCTTCCAATCCGAACGGCGGCGAATCGTGATGACGATTTCCCCCTCCTCGTTTCTCTCCCACTCCAGATAGGGGTTGCGCAGCGGCTTGGACGCTAACACTTCCTCCTTGGAAAACGGCGGCGGTCGCTTGCGCAGCCGCAGTCTCTCCAACAGGTTTGTCAACGATAACCGCATCATGCCGCTCTTATGATAACGCATTTTGTAAAGTGAGTCAAGCAAGCCGAAGTCCAAATTCTGGAGGCATAGGAGCGTCCTGTCCGCCGTGTCGTATTTGCTTTTTCTCCGCTCATCGGTTAAGATGAGAAGCCGCTGGAGAAAAGGGACATGACACAAAATTTGCCATCGCGGGGGATGTCCGCCAGAGTCACTCATCGCGCCACGACGCTGAGGCGACGGCGTCGCGGGCGACGCGCGGGGCGCAAATTTTGTGTAAAGACCCTTCAGGGCAGGGGAGCCACGTCATGCTCATCATTTTTGGGGCGCGCGGTAAAGGGAAGGTGCTGCGGGAGGAGTTGCGCCCGTGCCGCGTGTGCCAGCGCAACACCTTGCACGTCATCGCAGAAACGTCTCAGTGGTTCACGCTGTTTTTCATCCCGATTTTTCCCTTCTCGCGCCGCCACATCCGCCAGTGCGCGGTGTGCGGTTATACGGAGCGGTTGACGAGAGAGGAGGCGATGAGCGCCTCTGCACTGCCGCCCCTTCGGACCGACGTCTGCGCCCGGTGCGGCGCGAAAATCGCCCCTGAAGCCATCGAGCGCGGCGACCCTTACTGCGTCCTCTGCGGACATCCTCTGCCCCAGAAACCCAAGAGCATCAACTTTTGCCCCTACTGCGGCGCGCCCATTCCGCCAGAAGCCTTGACGCGGGGGGATAAATTTTGCATGAACTGCGGACAACCCTTGCCGAAGGGAACGGGATAAAAGGACTCGCTCCCGCCGACTTGCCGGCACCACGCCGCGTGAGAATCACCAACCGGGAGGGCGGTTGTTTTCAAGGGAGGCATGATGGACGCAGCGGTGACAATTCGCTTTTCAACCGAGATGGGCGATGAAGCAATCATCGCGCCCGCGCCCGAAGCGCCGTTTCGCAAGTGTATCATCCTCAGTTGTAACCAGCGTGCCACGCACGAATACCACGTGGCGGACGGACCGACGGAATACTATTGTCTGCACCACGTCCTCTGGCGCGCACGGGAAGACGGATACCAAAGTAAGGGTTGAGGGTTAAGAGCCTATCCCAAAAACGGAGTCCCGCGCTTGGTCGGAGGCTTTCTTTCTCAGCCAGTTGAGGACGCCAGAGATTTTTGGGAGAGGCTGTGAGGGTTGACATCTTGTCAAGTTGTCAAGTCTTTGTCGTTTACCGCACCTGCGCCCCCGGCGGAACGTCGCGGTCAACGGTGATGATGCCCACCGGCACGTCATCGGCGACGGCGGCGAGCAGCATCCCATTCGATTCCACGCCGCGCACCTTGCGGGGTTCGAGGTTGGCAACGACCACGATAGTTTTGCCCAGCAGATCCTCCGGCGGGAACTGCTGTGCCACGCCCGCGACAATCTGCCGCCGCTCGCTGCCGAGATCAATGATTAACGTGTAAAGTCGGTCCGCGCCTGCCACTTTGTCTACGCTCAACACCTTCGCCGTGCGCAGGTCCAACTTAACGAAGTCGTCGTATTTGATGGTAGGCGCTGCGGGGATAGGTTCGCTCACTCTTTCTTCCTCCTTCTGCGTCGTTGCTTGAGTCGTCAGCGCGCCCAGTCGCGCCAACTCTTTTTCCACGATGTCCTCATCCAACTTCTTAAACAGGATCTCCGGCTTCTGGAGTTGTTGACCGACGGGCAGTGTGATGTGTCGCCAGTCGCCTGATTGGAGCGGCGGCAAACCCAGCAAGTCCCCCAGTCGCTGCGACGAAAATGGCAGGAACGGCGCGAACAAAACGCGCAGGTTGGCGATGACCTGGAGCGCCGTGTAAAGCGTCGTCGCGCAGCCCTCGCGGTCGGTCTTCGCCTGCTGCCACGGCGCCTTGTAGTCCAGATAAACGTTCAACTCCTGCGCCAACCCCATCGCCGCGCGCAGCCCCTCGCGGAAGCGGCAAGCAGCCAGCGCGTTTTCTGCTGCTGCGCGCGCCTCGTCAATCTTCGCCAGGATTTGATGGTCCAACTCGCCCCACACTGACGGCGGCGGCACGCGCCCCTGAAAGTTTTGCGACACCAGGCTGAGCGTGCGGTTGACCGCGTTGCCGTAGGTGCCGACCAATTCGGTGTTGTTGCGCCGCACGAACTCGCTCCACGAAAAATCGGTGTCGGCGGTTTCGGGCATGTTGACCGACAGGAAGTAGCGCAGTGGGTCGGGGTCGTAGCGGCTCAGAAAATCCGGCACATAAATCGCCCAGTTGCGCCGCTTAGAAAACTTCTGCTGCTCAATCGTCAAGTGCTGGTTCGCCGGCACATCGTAGGGCAAATTCAGCGGCGACGCGTAGAGTGGCGCGGGCGCGTCATTAATCCCCATGAGCATCGCCGGCCAGATGAGGGTGTGGAACGGGATGTTGTCCTTGCCGATGAAGTAGTAACTTTTAGTGTTGGGGTCACACCACCAATGTTGCCACCGCTCCGCATCGCCGCTGCGCTGCGCCCATTCGATCGCCGCCGAAAGATACCCAATGACCGCTTCAAACCAGACGTAAATCCGCTTATCCTCAAACCCCTCAATCGGAATGCTCACCCCCCACGTCAGGTCGCGGGTGATGGCGCGGGGGCGCAACCCCTCCTGGAGCGTGCCCAACGTTTCGTTGCGCACGAACGCCCGCCAGTGCGCGGGTTCCGACTGGCGAAGCACCCACTCCTTCAGCCGCTCGTTGAACTGATGTAGTTGCAAGAAGAAGTGTTCCGTCTGCCGCAGCATCGGCTTGCTGCCGCATAAGCCGCACCGCCAGTCCATTAAATCGGTGGGGTCGAGGAGGCTCTGGCAACGGTCGCACTGGTCACCGCGCGCGTCGGGGCTGTGACACCTCGGACACGTGCCCCGCACGAAGCGGTCGGGCAGAAACCGCTGACACGCCGGGCAGTAAGGCGACGCCATCGTTGCGCGCTGAATGTAGCCTTTCTGCAGCAGGTTCAGGAAGATGGCGTGCGTGACGCGGGCGTGGTTCTCTGTCCCTGTGCGAGTGTAGAGGTCGAAGGAGATGCCCAACTGCGCCCACGTCTTCAAGAACCGCTCGTGGTAAAAGTCCGCGATTTCGGCGGGCGATTTGCCCTCTTGCTCCGCCTTCACCGCGATCGGCGTCCCGTGCTGGTCGCTGCCCGACACCATCAGCACCTCGTTGCCCCTCAAGCGATGAAACCGCGCAAAAATATCTGAGGGCAAATAGCATCCCGCGATGTGACCGAGATGCAAATCGCCGTTGACGTAGGGCCAGGCAACGCCGATAAAAATCTTCTCTGCCATGTCAACTCTCCTCTATTGGGCGCGACGCCTGCGTCGCGTCTGACCGTCGCGTCCTTGCCTCTTCTTCAACCAGCGCAGCACCCGCTCCTCGCCCAGGAGGTCAAGCACCTGCTCCTCGCCCAGCAGCCGCACCACATGCTCCTCGCCCCAAGCGCGCAGAATCTTCTCCTCCCCGAACATCTTGATAAACCGCACCAGGTCATGGGGGTCTAAGCCAATTTGTTCCGCTGTCAACTTCTTCATCTGTAACACCTCCAGCAAAGAGGACAAATGCAACTCGGCATAATACCGCAAGTAATAAGGCATCTCCGCTGCATGTTCCACCAAGAACTCTCCCAACGGCTTTTCCTGCTTGCCCTTGGCGACCATCAGCAGGGGGAGGGTGGCTTTGCCTACCGGCAATGCGCTGAGGTCAATAAGACAAGTCGGAAAGCCGTCCAGGCTTCCCCTTCGCACCGCTCGCCCATCTCGGCGCGCCTGCGTTAAAGTCGCTCCGCCGCGCTTGCCGACATCCCGCTCGAACCTTGAGGCAAGCAGCCAGAGGGTGACATCGGAACGCGCCGCGAATTCCTCGCGCAACTGGTAGAGCAGCCCGTAGACTTCCAACTTCGACAGGTCCTTCCACGTTGCTCGATCGTCGGGGCTGCAATACGAAACCAGCGTGTGTTCACCCAGCCAGTTGAACGGATACGGCAGCATCATCTGCGGGTTGCGTCGAATAAGCAGCAAGTCCACGCGCAGCGGCAGGTCGCCGAGATTCACCTCCTCCTGAATGATGAGCCGATCGCCGTAGGATTGCCGCAAAAACTGCGCCAAGAACGGATGCCAGTAAAGCGCCATGTCCGGTCCTTTCCTGTCGCCTCACGTAACTTCATTGTAGCATACCGCCTCGCTCGGCGCAACGGACGGCAAAACAAAAAGCCAGAGGAGTTGCTCATCTCCCACCTAAGACACCACGCCGCAGGAAAATGTCATGGCGAGCGGAGCGAAGCCCACCCCGCCGTCGCAGTCGTCTCCGCCGCTGGAGATGGCTTCGCTGCGCTCGCCATGGCAGGTATTTTCAAGGGAGAGAACTCTTCACCTTAGGGTGTGTATGAGAAAACCCCTCCCCCAAGGGGAGGAAGCGGCTTGTTTAGACTCTCCTCCCCTTGGGGAAGGGGCTGGGAGCATACACACTCTTAGCCCTGTAACTCCCCTACGTTTTCCTTGATTTTTGCCACTGCCGTCACGATGTCGTCTGTGTCCTCTTTCGTGCCCAGCAATGTGGACTGGTAGAACCACACCGCCTCGCGACAGACCTGTTCGGCGACAGGGCAATTAAATTGGGAGTAGTCCACGCCGCCGCCGTGCGCTTGCAAGACGCGCAGGACACGGCGGTCTTGGTGGAACACCTCCTCGCGATAGAGCGGCTGACCGTAGCCGACGTTGCATGGAATCCCTTCGGCGTTGAGGGCTTGCACGAAGCGGTGGCGCGGCACGCCGCCGAATTGCGCGGTATCGTAGCGCATCATGAACAGATGCCAGGCGTGCGTCGTCACCCGCTCATCCCGCTTGCAGGGCGTCAACCCGCCCAGCTCCGCGAGACGCGCGGAGAGATACTTGCCGTTTGCCTCGCGGATTTCAATCTGCTGCCGCAGGCGGCGCATCTGACTCAACAGCAACGCGCCTTGAAATTCGGTCATGCGGAAGTTGCTACCCAGCACAGGATGCTCATACCACGCCCCCTCGCGCCGCCGCCCGACGTTGTGGATGGACCACACCATGCGGTCCACCTCTGGGTCGTTGGTGATAACTGCGCCGCCTTCGCCGCTGTTCAGGTTTTTGGAGGATTGGAAACTGAACGTGCCAGCATCGCCGAAGTTGCCGACATGAACGCCCTTCCACGTCGCGCCATGCGCCTGCGCCGCATCCTCGATGACGCGTAGGTTGTGCTGGCGCGCCACCTCCATGATGGCATCCATGTTTGCGGGACAGCCCCCCATGTGAACGGGAATGATGGCTTTGGTGCGCGGTGTGAGGGCGGCTTCGATTTTGGTGGCGTCCAGATTGAAAGTGTCTGGCTCGATGTCCACAAAAATCGGCACCGCGCCGACGGACAGCACAGAACTCGCCGTCGCCACGAACGTATAAGGTGGCACGATGACTTCATCGCCGATGCCGACGCCGACCGCCATGAGCGCGATTTCCAGCGCCGCCGTTCCGTTCGTTACGCAAGTCGCAAACCGCGCGCCTGTGAACTCCGCAAACGCTTTCTCAAACTCGTGCACCCGACTCCCACTCGTGCTGCCCCACTGCCCGCTGCGCAGGACGTCCACCAACGCCTGTTCATCGGTCTCGTCGAACTGGGGCCACGGGGGA